>CAZCGD010000108.1:0-9722 GCA_964498105.1 uncultured Streptomycetaceae bacterium | reverse complement strand
CGCGTGCACCCGGTGACGGGAAAGCGCGCGCTCTACCTCGGCCGCCGGCGCGTGTGGCCGTCGAACTACATCGTCGGTCTCCCGAACGAGGAGAGCGAAAAGCTGCTGGACCGCCTGTGGGCGCACGCGACCCAGCCCCAGTACGCGTGGACGCACAAATGGCGCGTCGGCGACGTCGTGCTGTGGGACAACCGCTGCTGCATGCACTACCGCACCGAGGTGGACACGGCGCAGCGGCGCGTGATGCACCGCACGACGATCAAGGGCGAATCGCCAATCGCGCCTTAACGGGCGCGACCAAGTCGGAAGGCGGAAGTCGAAAGGCGAAAGGAGCGAGACCCGGCCCATCACCTCGTCACTGCTTCACCGGGTTTCAGGCCCTTCCGCTTTTCGACTTTCGCCTTGAACTAGGCGTCCAGCTCCCTCCATCCCTTTAACAGCGGGAAATAGAGCGCCAGTTTGATCGGGCGGTTGTCGCGCGCCTTCATAAGCGCGGCGTAGCGCTCGAGCTGGCCGCGGTAGCGCTCCTGCTCGCGATCGAAGAACGCCTCGACGTCGGCGCCCTGGTGGCTGCTGGTCTTGTAGTCGACGATCCAGCGCACCCCCTGCTCGTCCACGAACGTCCGGTCCATCACGATATTCACGACCCCGTCTGCGGTCGTGCCAGTCAGCCGCAGCTCCGATTGCGCGTCGTCGTGGGGGCCGAGCAGCCAGCGCCCGCGTGCGTCGGCCAGCGTTTGCTCGAGCATGTCCACAACGAGCCCGGATGCGGCCTCTACGGCATCGGCGGACAAGCCGCTTGCGACCAGCTCGTCGCTGAAAGTTTTCCGCAGCGCGCGGACTTGCGCCGCATCCCAGCTCGCGAGGCTGTCGTCGGCAATTCGCTGCAGCCAGCGATGCACGACGCTGCCGACATGCCGCGCGGTCTCGCCTGCCCATGAGAACTCGATCTCATCCCGCGCGCGCACCGGGTCCCGGGGCGGCGTCCACGCAGCACGGGGCGGAGGCAGCGGCGGCTGCCAGCCGGAAACGATGCGGCGCAGCGATTGATCAATCTCGTTCCCATCCGTGTCCTCATCCTCCGGGACGGAGGAAGATTCCACCAGCCGCTGCGCCGCTTCTGCGTAGATGGGCACGACCATGGGCCACAGCGGGTTGAGCAGCGTCCTTTCACCCGGCGTCTTCAGCGCGGGCACGCCATCGTCATCGGTCTTCAAGCTTGCGTCGCCGAGCAGGTGCAGGCGGCTCCGGGCGCGAGTGGCGGCGACGTAGAGCAGGCGGCCAGCCTCGAGGCGGTCCTTCTCGGCATCGAGCTTTTGCAGCCACCGGTAGATCGGATCGTCGTCCGCGCCGGTCTCGTGGATCGGGGCAAGCAATAGGTCGGCGGCGCCGTCCCCTTCCTTACGCGCCTGCTCCATCCAAAGGAAGAGCCTGGTTTCGTCGCTACGCGGCGCACGGCCCAGCCCGGGCACGATTACCGTGTCGAATTCGAGGCCCTTCGCCTTGTGGACGGTCATGATCTGCAGCCGCTCGTCGGCCTGCAGGTCCGGCAGTGCATAGAGATCGGCGAGCCCCTCCACGAACGCCGCCGGGTCGGCGATCTCGCCCGCTTCCTCGTGCAATTCGAGATAGTCGAAGTAGATCTCTGCGTCTTCGAGGTCGGTTGCATCCTCGACGCAGGCCGGACCGGAGAGCGCGAACCAGGCCCCGGCCGCGCGTTCGCGCAGCGAGCCGCGGCAGCGGTGATCGAGACACTCCTGCAATACGGCGCGCACCCGCTCCAGCCGCGTGCGCCCGTCGGCGGACAGGGCCGCGAAGAGCGCGCCGTCGTTCATCTGCTCCCACACCGTGCGCATCACATCACCGCCGGCCAGCACCTGGAGATCGGCGAGCGTCAACCCGCACCACGGCGCACGCAAAGCAGCGAGCCAGGCCAGCCGGTCGGCCGGGTGCGAGAGCGCGCGCGTCAGTGCCAGCAGGTCCTGCACCACCGGGCGGTGACCGAGCGGCTCGATATCAATCGCGCGGAAACGCAGCCCGGCGTCCTTCAGTTGCGGGACGATCTCGCGCAGGTGGCCGCGGTTGCGCACCAGGATCGCGACGCTCGCGTTCGCGTCCTCGCGCTGCGCCTGCGCGACGATCTCGACCACTCTCGCCGCCTCGCCCGCGCGATCGCCGTTGAAGAACGGGTGCACGCTGACCGCCGCACCGGGCAGCGCCGCGCTCGTTGCGGCCGAAGCCGTGTACGGCACCGAGCCGGTGGCGATATCCTCCCGCTCCGGCATCACCCGCGCGAAAGTCGCGTTGACCCAGTCGACGATGCCGGGCTGCGAGCGGAAATTCGCCGACAGGCCGATCGGTTCGAGCTCGACGCCCGCGATGCCTGCGGCGCGCGCGCGCAGGAACAACCCCACTTCGGCCTCGCGAAAGCGGTAAATTGACTGCATCGGGTCGCCGACTGCGAACACGGTGCGTCCATCGCCCGGCTCCCAGCCAGCGGTGAGCCGCGCGACCAGCTCGTACTGGCTGATAGACGTGTCCTGGAATTCGTCCACCAGCAGGTGGCGGATGCCGTAATCGAGCGCGAGCGCGAGATCGCTCGGCGCTTCCGGCTCGCCCAGCGCCCGCAGCGCGCCCTGTGCAACCTCGGTGAAATCGACCTGGCCCAGCGCCTGGAACACGAGCTTCAGTTGCCCGGCTGCATGCGGCAGCAGCCGCATGATGGCGCCCAGCACCTCCCACTGCTCGTCGCTGTATTGTTCCGGGGGCAGCCGCTTCATGTCGGCGAGTGCGGCGCGGAAAGCGTCATGCGGCCTGAGCGCCTCGATAAGCGACAGCGCACGATCTTTCCACGGTTGCGCCGGCTTTCCGGTGGGAAAGCCCTGGTTTTTCGTGAGAGTCCGGCGCCACTGATCCTTTTCGGTCAGGGACAGGCTGGCCAGATGGGTCCAGTCGTCCATGCCGCCCCTGAATTCACCATGCCCGAGGTTGCCGAAAGCATAGCTGGCTAACGCATTCCACTCCGCCCGCACCTTCTCCGGCAATAGCTCTCCCACGCGTTCGAGCGCGTTGCGCCTCGCGTTGGCGAGCGCCGCCTCCAGTTCCGCGCGCTCCCGCCCATGAACGTGACGCAGCCAGTGGTCGCGGCGCTTCAGCATCCCGGCGAGCAGCATTTCGATGCGCCCCACGTCGTTGTCAAGGTGCGTGAGCAGCCGCTCGACATCCTGCGCGACTGTGCCGTCGCTCTCGACCAGCTCGACGGTCGCGCGCGCCGCCTCGACGTACAGCTCGGTGGCATCCTCGATGCTCTCCGGCTGCGAGCCAAAGCGGGACAGCATCGGCATCTGGCGCGTCAACGCCGAGCACAGCGAGTCGATGGTCTGGATGCGCAGCCGGGACGGGTTGTCGGTGACGCTCCATCCGCGTTCGGTGTCGCGCGCCAGCGCGGCCGCGGCGAGCGCGAGCGTTGAACGCTCGTGATCGCTTTCCGGGGGCTTTCCTGCCCGTGCATTCACCAGCGCCAGCAGTACCCGCTCGCGCATCTCGCCGGCGGCCTTGCGGGTAAAGGTGATTGCGACGATCTCCTCGGGATGTTCCACGGATGCCAGCAGCAGCAGGTAACGCTGGATCAGGAGCTCGGTCTTCCCGGAGCCTGCTGGCGCCCGCACGATGAACGAGCGCCCTGGGTCGAGCGCGCGGCGGCGCGCGGCAAGATCGGGTACATCGGCGGCGGTCATTTCGCGTCCTCGTCGAGGGCGTTCTCCAGCCGCTCGTAGATGCGGCAGAACGGCTTCACGTCGCAGTAAAGGCAGGTATTCGGGTAGCGTTTGGGATCGACTTCAGCATTTCCCCCGGCAAAGCCGGCGGCGATGCGCGTGAGATCGGCACGCCAGGACTCTATTTGCTGCACCCAGGACGGCTCCGCCTGCCTGAGCTTGCCGTCCGGCAGCGTGCGCACGTCCGGCAACAAATCGGTGTCGCGGGCCAGCCCCGCAAATTTCATTTCGCCCGCCCTCACCTGTGCGAACGCCACCGCCGCCGCGTCCGGCTCGGTGCTGACCAGGTAGAGCGGCAACTGCGGCTCCTCCGGCCGCGCGCCGACCATGGCCCCCGTCGACGCCTTGCCGGTCTTGTAGTCGATCACGATGCGGCGCCCGTCGCTGGTCTCATCGATGCGGTCGAGGCGCGCGTTGAGCAGAAGTCCGCCGATCTCGAAGCGGCGCTTGTCCTCGGTGGCGAGGACCGTGAAGCCGCTGCGCTTCTTCTCCACGTCGAGCCACGCGCGCGCGAGCCGCATGAGGCGCCTTTTCTCGATTTCCGCGAAACGGCCGGACAGCACCGTAGGCCGCTCGCGCCGTATACGGGCTACCGCATCCTCCGCCGCCTGCCGGAGCAGCACGTCGAGATCGACTGCAGCTATCGCGTCGAGCGCGCCTTTCGTCTTCAACTGTGCCCACACCAGCGCCAGCACGCGATGCACCAGCGTGCCGCGTTCCAGCGCATCGAGCCCGGCATGCGGTTGTTCCAGTCCCTTGGCATCCAGCCGATGCAACGCGAACGCGCGAAACGGACAGGCCGCATGATTCTTGATCACCGCCGTGCCTCCACCCACTACGGCCGCCGCACCCAGCGCCGGCGCCTTAGCATCCTCGTTGCGCTCGATCCTGCGCAGGACGTGGACCGCGTCACGGTAGCTCGCGTAGTCCGGTAGCGGCAGCGCCTGCTCGGGCACTGCAACGATGAGCGAACTCGGCTTGAATACACGGTCGTCCTCGCGCTGCGGGTAACTCAACACGACTTCGCCGGCGCAGCGCAGCCATTCCCCAGTCAGCCTGCGCGCGAGCTCGAGCATGCCGGAGGCGGAACCCTGCGGCACGCCGGCCGTGCGCTGCAATTCGACCGGCAGGAACGGGTTCGGGCGTGGACCGCGCGGCCAGTTCTCGTCGGACAGACCCATTACCCACAGGTGGTCGAACACCATGCCGGTAGCTTCGAGCTCGCCGAGGACCTGGATCGGCACTTCGGGCGTCTCTGGCTGGAACAGCGAGTCCGCCGCCATCCGCCGCAGGCGCGACACCGCATCGCCGTAGCCGGCGCGCGGCACGACGCGGTCGAGCGCGGCGAAATCGGCGACGACCTCGTGCCATTTCGCCAGCGCCTGGAACTCGGCCGAATCAAGGCCGCGCTCGCCGGGAAAGCCGATGACGGCGAGCGCTTCGGAGATTGCCCTCGCCCAAGCGGAGGGCCGCTGCCCGCCGAACAGGCGCGCTTTGCGGAACTCAGCGAGCGCCGCCAGGCGCTGCGCGAGCACCGGGCAGCTCACGTCTTCGCGCGTGATCAGCGCGAGCAGGCGGTCCAGCGTGATGACCGGCTCAGCGCGCTTTCTTAGACCCGCGTCGAGTCGTGCGCGCCGCGCGAGCTCGGTCTCGGCCCCGGCCAGGAACGGGGACCGGATCAACCGGCTCGCGCGCTCGAAATCGATCTCGCGTCCCGCCAGCTCGAGCGCGAGGAACGCGGCGTTGACGAGCGGGTACGAGGACAGCGCCTCGCCGAGGGATATATTGAACGGCAGTACCGGGTGCCGGCTGCCCGGCAGCGCGTAATCCGGCTCCATGACCGCACTGAAGATCCTTTGTATCGACTTGCGGTGCTTGGCCAGCTCCGGCGCGACGATGCCGATGCGCGCCGCGCCGTTGGCTTCGAGACGGGCCCGTGCCCATGCCGCCGCGCGGCGTAGCTCCTCAGTGCTGTCCGCGCAGACCACGCGTCGTCGCTCGCCGTCGCGCAGTGCCGGGCCGGCGGCAGCAACTTCGCACCCGGCGGCAGCCAGCGCCTGGAACAGCGCGGCCTGCTGCGGCATCACCAGGTCGAAGCCGTAATAGATCAGCGATTCCGGTTTCCGGATTTCCGGCCGCGCCAGCAGCACCGCGGTCACGTTGGGTAGACGCGCGCCGTCCGTCTGCCGCTCGCGCCGGGTGATGGCTTCGTAGCGCTGCGCCCATTGCTGGAACGCCTTGCCGTCTTCGTTGAGAGGAAATTTTCCCAGCCGTGGCATGAGGTCCCAGGCATGCGCGAGCTGCCATGCGTCGCGCGCAAGCGCGGCCGTCTCCGGGATGGCAAGCAGCGCCTTGCCCGTTTCCGATTCGCGGATGACGCTTTCCCAAAGCGCCTGCTCCTGGGCGGGCGCGAGCGGGATAGGCAGACTTGCGGCGTGGCTGGAATAGAGCGCGTCGCCGTAGGCGCGCTCGACGAATGCCGAAAAGGGAAGGATGTCCGCGGTGGGCCAGGCCAATTTGCCGGCTGCGACCTGGCGCGCGTCGTACTCGCGCTTGAGATGCGCCGCGAGCCTGCGGTTCGGGGTAACGACCACGCACCCGGCTTCGATCCGTTGTGCGAGGTTGTGCTGCATGGCTCTACGCGCCGGGGCGAAGGTTCACTGCCCCCGTGGGTTACTTCTCCAGGAGATGCTCTTTTTCTTTGATTTTGGCCCACTCATCCGCGTCGGCCGGGGCGGGTATCTTCTCGATAATGGTCTTCCACACCTTCGACAGGTCGGCGTTGACCTTGGTCCAGTGCTTCTGGTTGTCGGGGACATCGTCCTCGGCAAAGATCGCCTCCACCGGGCACTCCGCGACGCACAGGGTGCAGTCGATGCACTCATCGGGATCGATGACGAGCATATTGGGGCCTTCGCGGAAACAATCGACCGGACACACATCAACGCAATCGGTGTACTTGCACTTAATGCAGGTCTCGGTAACCACGTAAGTCATCGTATTCCCTCGGGAATTCGGTCCAGCTTGAAAAGCATGGGCGGAGTCCATATTTTAGCAGACACGCCCGGTATTGCCGATGGCGCGGGCCGGGTGATGGCCCTATGCAAAGCAGGGAAATTTCGCTAGCATAATGGGGTAGGTCTCAACTGCCACTCCTTCCGTGGCGCTTTCCGATTGATTCCCGTAGGTAATTGCTCCATGAGTCAACACATCCATTACGTGACCGACGAGACGTTTGATCCGGAGGTGCTGCAGTCGCAGACCCCGGTGTTGGTAGACTACTGGGCCGAATGGTGCGGCCCGTGCAAGATGATCGCGCCCATCCTCGACGAGGTGGCGAAGGAGTACTCCGGCCGCCTCAAGGTCGCGAAGCTGAACATCGACGAGAACCAGGCCACGCCGCCCAAGTACGGCATCCGCGGCATCCCCACGCTCATGCTGTTCAAGAACGGGGCCGTGGAAGCGACCAAGGTCGGCGCCCTGTCCAAATCCCAACTAACCGCTTTTATTGACAGCCACATCTAAGGTTTCCAACTTTCTCCGCAAGCACCCGGGCGACAGGCGCCTGGTACCCCGCAGGAGATGGGCGCTCCGGCCGCAACGGACGCCCCTCCCTCTTCCGCTCCCGCTTCAACCCACGAAGGGTCGCAGTCTATGCATTTATCCGATCTGAAAAATCTCCACGTTGGCGAACTCCTCGAGATGTCGGTCAACAACGAGGTCGACGGCGCCAACCGCATGCGCAAGCAGGAGTTGATCTTCGCGCTCCTCAAGAACCAGGCGAGGAAGGGGGAAAGCATCTTCGGCGGCGGCACGCTGGAGGTGCTGCCCGACGGCTTCGGTTTCCTGCGCTCGCCCGATACCTCGTACCTCGCGGGCACCGACGATATTTACGTCAGCCCGTCCCAGATCCGGCGCTTCAACCTGCATACCGGCGACTCGATCGAGGGCGAAATCCGCACGCCCAAGGACGGCGAGCGTTACTTCGCGCTGGTCAAGGTGGACAAGGTCAACGACGATGCGCCCGAGAGCTCGAAGCACAAGATCATGTTCGAGAATCTCACGCCCTACCACCCGACCGAGCTCCTCAAGCTCGAACGGGACATCAAGGCGGAGGAGAACATCACCGGGCGCATCATCGACATCATCGCCCCCATCGGCAAGGGCCAGCGCGGGCTGATCGTGTCGCCCCCCAAGGCCGGCAAGACCGTGTTGATGCAGCACATCGCCCACGCCATCACCGCCAACCATCCCGCCGTGGTCCTGATCGTGCTGCTGATCGACGAGCGGCCCGAGGAAGTGACCGAAATGATCCGCTCGGTGAAGGGCGAGGTGGTGTCCTCCACCTTCGACGAGCCGGCCTCGCGCCACGTGCAGGTCGCCGAGATGGTGATCGAGAAAGCGAAGCGCCTGATCGAGCACAAGAAGGACGTGGTGATCCTGCTCGATTCCATCACCCGCCTCGCGCGCGCCTACAACACCGTGGTGCCGGCCTCCGGCAAGGTGCTGACCGGCGGCGTGGATGCCAACGCCCTGCAGCGCCCGAAGCGCTTCTTCGGCGCCGCGCGCAACGTCGAGGAAGGGGGTTCCCTCACCATCCTCGCCACCGCGCTGATCGACACCGGCAGCCGCATGGACGATGTGATCTACGAGGAGTTCAAGGGCACCGGCAACATGGAAATCCACCTCGACCGCCGGATGTACGAGAAGCGCATCTTCCCGGCGATCAACGTCAACAAGTCCGGCACCCGCCGCGAGGAGCTGCTGATCAAGCAGGACGTGCTGCAGAAGATCTGGGTGCTGAGGAAACTGCTCTACCCGATGGACGAGCTGGAAGCGACCGAGTTCCTGCTCGACAAGATCCGTGCCACGAAAAACAATGCGGATTTCTTTGACTCCATGCGTCGGGGGTAACCTCGCGTGGGAGCGTATTCGGACGTTTCCATATTTCTGTTCTTGGTCCGAAATCCTGGTCTTCTCCGGGGTCACATCCCCACCAACAACGTGGGGCCCCTGCTCCCCCCTTCGACGCCGCGGGTGGAATGAATTCCCCGTAACAATTGTTCACGTTAGTGTGACCCGCGCACGACTAGCGGGGAATATACTGACCATGCAGCATCAACCCAAACGGGAGGCATTATGTGGCGATATTTGATCGTGGCAATCCTGCTCACCGGCTGCGCGCAGTTGCCGCCGAGCCCGCAGGACGTTGAGGCCAAGAAATTCGACAGCATTCCGGGCAAGGCAGCGCTCTACGTGGTGCGGGACCCCATGAGCGTGGGGATCGGCGCCCCGCTCTCGCTGGGCCAGGGCGCCCAGATCACCCTGTGGCAGGGCAATTATCACCGCTGGGTCGTGGAACCGGGTGCGATTACGATTTCGGGGGTCGGGGCGTCCACTGCGTCGATCACGATCCAGGCCCAGGCCGGGAAGATCTACTTCGTGCACTTCCGGGTCGAAGGGAATTTGCGTCTCGGCGTGTCAAACAGCGCGCTATCGATGATGGACGATCAGGCCGGTCGCGCCCTGGTCAGGCAGGCGGTGCTCGTGGTCCCGGAAGCGCAGGTGAAAATTCAGATGTAATGGTTGTTGAAAGGGGCTCCTGATGCGCCCAGGCATACAACTGCCACGTGGCGCCCTGGTGACAATGGCAGCGGCCGTGCTCGCGCTTGCCGGCTGCGCTTCTACGTCGCTGGCCACACCCGAGGGTGATGCCGAGGCCAAGCAGTTCATCGCCCGTCCCGACGCAGCCACGATCTACGTCTATCGGGACGACTTTGCGACCCTGGAGCAGACCACGGACGGTACCGTGCTGTACGTCAGTCGCCGCCTGAGCGGCGCAACCCTGCCAACGACCTTCTTCCGGATCGACGTGCGGGCGGGCGAGCACCTGCTGCACGGCCTCGCCTACGATCAGGGCAGCCTGAAGGTCAATACCCGCCTCGG
>CAZCGD010000107.1:0-1680 GCA_964498105.1 uncultured Streptomycetaceae bacterium | reverse complement strand
TGTTTATTCCTGCGCTCTGCCGTTCGCGTAAGCGCAAGCGCGCTCCGCGAGCTGCGCGGCGACGGGATTAAGACCGCCTGAGGGGGCCGAAAACCAGTTCTACCCGATTGGCGTCCTGGCTCATTTCCGTTCCTGCTTGAGCGTTGACGGAAATCCAGCGCCGCCGGTCGCCTTTCGCAGCGCTTCAACGCTGGTCTTCGTGTCGTCGAAGGTGACCACGGCTTCCGCTTTCTCCAGGCTTGCGTTCGCCCGGGTCACACCGCTGATCCTGGTTAACGATCTCTGCACGGAGATCACGCAGTCCCCTCACGTCATCCCTGAAACTGAAAGCGTAACAGTCTTGCTTTCGGCCAACGCCGCAGTTGAGGCGATGGCGAATATGATGAACATGGCAGCATTGATAAGTTTTCTCATGGCAGCTCCTTTCGTTCTACTGCAGAAACACTCGATCTTACTCCAGCGTCAAGGGCAGAAGGTGCTGTTCCATACAGCGCGACATGCGATTACTCCGTCTCCGCCAAGGCCGTCATGAGAGTCGTCCACGGCAGGGCCACGCAGCGGGCGCGGGCGGGAAATCGTTGCGCGGCATCCAGTAATGCCTGCTGTTCGCGGCCCAGGTTGGGACAGTCGGCATGAGGTGCCCCGCTCAGCCTGCCCATGAACTCGCGAACCAGCACCGCCGCCTCGCCCGTGCTCTTGCCATTGACAGTCTCCGTCACGACGGAGGCAGACGCCATCGACAGGCCACAGCAGGAGCACTGAAAGCTGATATCCACGATGCAGCCGCTATCCATTCTCAGATACAGCACGAGCTCGTCTCCACACAGCACGTTCGAGCCCCTGATTTTGCGGCTTACGCTCTCCAGCACCCGGTAATTACGCGCGTTCTTGATGTGATCCAGGATGACGTCATCGTAGGGCGTTGTCATGATCCGGACTCCTTCTTATCTCAAGACGCCTCGCCGAGTGAAATCGCGCGAGCCATAGAGCCGCGGGCGGAAGGATGAGCCACTGCAACAGCGGAGCGAGACCAAACTCTAAATTGCCGAGGTTCACGATTGGCATCAGCGCCGAATATGCCCAGCTTTCCCGCGCGACGGTATTTATCCACTCGCTGAGCGCGGTGTACCCGACAGCCGGGATGACGAGGAACAAGGCCACCTGCCGCCATCTCCAGGTTTCCACGGCGCGCGCCCGCGTTGCGATGAGCGCGATCAGGAGCGCGAGGGTGCCGATCGCGACGTCTCCAAGCGTGCAGTGGATTACGGCGTAAGCGATGAAGGCGGGTGAGCCCTCGTTCCAAAGCGTGTAGAGCGGTAACTGGGCGATTTCCCAAAGGAGGTTGAGCGCGCCGAGCAGCGGGACGTATCGAAACGCGATGAAGCTCCAGGTCACGCGGTCGCGATACCAATGCGGTCCAGGGCGGATCGGTGCGGATGTCATCCTGCGCGGCCATCACTTCCCGCTGCCGCGGTCGGCGATCTGCCTCCATGTCTTTCCGGCATCCTTCGAGACGTAAACGCTGCGCTCGAACGTTGCGATCGCGTACTCCTTCGGATCTGCAGGGTTCTGGGCCATGTATGCCACCGCGTCGTCCCTGAACGGCGGCAGTGCGACGGCTGCTGCTGCGCCACCCTTCAGCTCAAGGCGCACCAGGCGCGGGTTACCGTCGTAGGTCGA
>CAZCGD010000106.1:0-6266 GCA_964498105.1 uncultured Streptomycetaceae bacterium | reverse complement strand
CGCTGCCGATGCGGGATAGCGGCCAGATCGCATTTGCGACACCTTCTAATGACTTCCGCCCCTTAGCCCGGATTCTTGATAAGCTAGTTGTAACAGCACTACTACCCCCATCTGCCAAAAGAAGGTAGCGGCCGGTCGGGTCGGTAAAAATCCAATGAAACCAGTAAACGGTAGCGATTGATGCCTATGGACAAATCGACTCACCGCCAACCCACGACCCACGGGTTTTGCCGCTCACTGGTAACTGGTCACTGGTCAATCTTGCTGATGCTGATGTCGGCCTTAGTGCCGGTGCCATCAGCATCGCAAGATATGTCCGGCGCCCCCTGCCTTCCCATTCCCGGTGGCCCGCCGTGCCCGCAGCAGTCCGGCAGCATGATGTCGCCCGACCCGACCACGAGCGGCGGCACCACGATCACTACCCCGACGATGGGCGCGCCGACGACGGGTGTGCCGACGATCCGCTCGCCGGCGTCTCCCGTGCGTCAATCCGGGCCGCAGTTCATCCCAGTTCCGATGGCCCCGACGGTGGTGTTGCCCCAGACGCCGCCAACACCGCTGAAATCCGGCGTGGCACCGGCGGATGCTGTCGCGACGCCGCTGGCAATACCCCAGAAGCCTGCTGTCACGACGCAGCCGGGCCTTTCGCCACAGCCGCAAGTTCCCACCGAGTTCCAGCGCAACGAATTCCAGGAATTCGTGGCCCAGTCGGTCGGGCGCTATCTGCCTCTCTTCGGATTCAACCTGTTCGAGGGGGTGCCCACGACCTTCGCGCCGGTGGACAGCATCCCTGTCACGGCGGACTACGTGGTTGGTCCGGGCGATGAGATTCTCATCCGCGCCTGGGGCCAGGTGGACATCGATTACCGGGCGGTCGTGGATCGCAACGGCATGATCAACATTCCACGGGTCGGCAACGTCAACGTCGCCGGCATCCGCTACCAGGACCTGAGCGGCTACCTGCGCAACGCGATCGGCCGCATCTTCCGCAACTTCCAGCTGAACGTCACGCTCGGCCAGCTCCGTTCGATCCAGGTTTTCATCGTCGGCCAGGCCAAGCGCCCGGGGAGCTACACCGTCAGCTCGCTGTCGACGCTCGTAAACGCCATCTTCGCTTCCGGCGGCCCCTCGCCCCGGGGCTCGATGCGCCAGATCCAGTTGAAGCGCGGCGACAAGACGATCACTGAAATCGACCTCTACGATCTGCTCCTGAAGGGAGACAAGTCGAGGGATGTTCAGTTGCTTCCGGGCGACGTCATCTACTTTCCCCCCGTCAGCGCGCTGGCGGCGGTTTACGGCAGCGTAAACGAGCCGGCGATCTACGAGCTTAAGGGCAAGGCGACGCTCGACGAGCTGATTCAGCTTTCCGGCGGACTGGCGACGACCGCCGAAGGCCGTCGCGTCACGGTGGAGCGCATCGAGGATCGCAAGGTGCGCAGGATGGACGAGTTTACGCTCGACAGAACGGGCCTCGCGCGCGAACTCAAGGACGGAGATCTGGTGCGGGTGTACGCGCTGTCGCCCAGGTTCGAGAACGCGGTCACGTTGCGCGGCGCGGTGGCCAGCCCCGGGCGCTACGCGTGGCGCGAAGGCCTGCGCGTGCGCGACATCATTCCCGACAAGGACGCCCTGATCGTGCCCGACTACTGGCAACGCCAGAATCGCACGCCGGAGGTGCTGGTCGCGGGGCAGCAGCGCCTGCGGGTGGATGTCAGGCGCGACTACGACGAGATCAACTGGGATTACGCGGTGATCGAGCGGCTGGATTATTCCGATCTCACCCCGCTGCTGATCACCTTCAACCTTGGCCGCGCCGTCATGGAGGGCGACCAGTCGAACAACGTGCCGCTGCGGCCTGGCGACGTGGTGACGATTTTTTCCAAGGCCGACTTCCAGGTGCCGATCTCAAGGCAGACCAAGTACGTGCGGCTGGAGGGCGAGTTCCTGGCGCCGGGCATCTACCAGATACTGCCCGGGGAAACCCTGCGGCAGCTCGTGGCGCGGGTTGGCGGCTTCACGGTAAATGCCTACTTGTTCGGCTCGGAATTTACCCGGGATTCCACGCGGGAATTCCAGCAGCGGCGGCTGGATGAGGCCCTGGAATTTCTCCAGCGCGATATCCAGCGCAATCTGGCCTCGGCGGCAGCTGGCGCCACGAATAAGGAAGACGTCGAAGGGGCCAAAGTTCGGGCGGAAGGGCAACAGCTATTGGTTGCACGATTGCGGCAGTTGAAGGCCGCCGGGCGCATCGTGCTGGAGTTGCCGATACAGCAGCCGCAACTCAAGGACCTGCCCGAGCTGGCCCTGGAAGACGGTGACCGCTATCTTGTTCCGGCACGTCCCTCCACCGTCAGCGTGATCGGTGCGGTGTACAACCAGAATGCATTTGTTTATCGCGACGGCCAGCGCGTGATGGATTACCTCGCGCGCGCCGGCGGCCCGACCCGGGACGCGGACACCGGATCCATATACTTGATCAGAGCCGATGGTGTCGTAGTCAGCCGGCGGCAATCAGGGTGGTTCTCCAGTGGTTTTGAGAGTGAGCAGCTGATGCCGGGCGACACGGTTGTCGTGCCCGAAGACCTCGAAAGGTGGCGCTTCACCAAGGAACTCAAGGACTGGACGCAGATTCTTTACCAGTTCGCACTGGGCGTAGTGGGCCTCAAGGTTCTAAAAGATCTCTAACACACAGTTTGCAGTGGGCAGTTTGCAGTTTGCAGTGCTGTCAACACGAAGTTTGCGGTGGACAGTGGGCAGGAGGAGTTGGCAGTGGGCAGTTTACAGTTTACAGTTTGCAGTGCTGCCAATACGAAGTTTGCAGTTGACAGTTTGCAGTTTGCAGCAAGAACCTTGGATTTTCTGCCAACTGCCAACTGCCAACTGCCAACTGGCTTAGGGCTGCCAACTTAAAGTAAATGGGTTCCTTCGAAGACCTTGACGTATGGAAACGCGCGGTAGCATTGAGCGTGGACTTGTACAAGGGACTACGGGATCTCAGGGACTATGGGTTCAAGGACCAGTTAACGCGGGCGGGCCTTTCGGTCGCGAGTAACATAGCTGAAGGAATGGAACGAGAATCCAGCGCGGACAAGGCACGCTACTTGACGATTGCGAGAGGTTCCTGCGGAGAGGCCCGGACGCAGATTCAGATTGGCATCGAGATCGGATATATCGACGGGGAGATCGGTCGAGGCTGGATCAAGGAAAGCCAGGAAATCTCGGCCATGCTCGTCGGCCTAAGCCGCTCCATCAAAGTCTGACGACTGCCAACTGACGGCTGCCAACTTGAAGTCAGGACTCAGCACTCAGAACTCAGCACTTTCTTGCTGCCAACTGCCAACTGACAGCTGCCAACTAATTAGACTCAGCACTCAGCACTGTCTTGCTGCCAACTGACCACTGGCCGCTGACGCTCTTATGGTAGAAATGATTTGTGGCGAAAGCATCGGAAACTGCGCTACCCCCCGTCGGAAAGGACGGTGATCTTCCGCCTGGAATCTATTGCACAACCCTGCGGGAAACCCTCGGCCGCTTCGGGAAGGGGTCACGGCAAAGGATTGCGGTTGCTCAACGGCTTGAACGAATCTATCGCGTCTCGATTGGCACGCGCCAAATGGCTCGGTTCGTGGTGTTCGGCTCATTCGTCAGCAACAAGAGGGATCCGGCTGATGTGGACGTGTTCCTGTTGATGGAGAACACATTCGACGTGGGGCAACTGACCGGTGAGGCCCGCGTCCTTTTTGATCATGCGGGGGCGCTGGCACATTATGGAGCGAGCGTGTTTTGGTTGCGGCGTCTTGCAGTCCTTGGCTGCGAGGACCAGGCTATCTCCGGGTGGCAAATCAAGCGCGACGGGACCCGTAGGGGTATCATTGAAATCATCGAGGAAGAGACATGATCGCGAATGATAAGGAACTCGAGGTCACTTTGGCGCGCATCGCCCGGTTTCAGGAACAGGTTGCGCAGCTGCGGCGGGTGGAAACGAATCCCGAGAACTATCGTGGTGCGGTTTCGGGGTTTCTCGCAGAGATCGACCGCATGCAGCTCGAGGTACGGGAGTATCTAAGCATTCATCCCGCCGACGTAACCTGAGCAACAAGTGCCTTGTAAGTACGAACTGTTGGCTTCGAGCCGCTCAAGGATCCCGAATTACTGAATGCGAATGAGCAGTTGACCAGGGACAATGGCGCGTTGATAGTGGAGCCAGGTGGCCAGCGACGGGAAATAACGCTGGTAGCATGAAAACCTGTCGGAAACGCACGACTTGAGCCTGACCGCGATTGCAGTGGAAAGTAATCCGGTGCTGCCAACTTGAACTCAAAACTCAGCACTCAGCACTTGGCACTGAAAGTATGAGCGAAGCCCCCACCAATCACGAATCACGAATCACTGATCAAGAAGACGAGATAAGTCTTCTTGATCTGTTGATTGTGCTTGCAAAGCACAAGAAACTCATACTGGGCTTGCCACTTGGCGCCGCAATCGTCGCGGTCATCGCGACGTTGCTGATGCCGAACATCTACACTGGCGTCACACGAATCCTGCCGCCCCAACAGAGCCAATCCACCGCCGCTGCCATGCTTAATCAGCTGGGCGGGCTGGCGGGTATCGCGGGGCAGTCTTTAGGCATCAAGAATCCCAACGACCTGTATGTCGGCATGTTGAAAAGCCGGACTGTGGCTGACAATCTCATCAGCCGCTTCGAGCTTAGGAAGCTCTATGACAAGAAGACCTCGGACGAAACCCGCAAAGAGCTGGAGAGCAATACCAGGATCACCTCGGGTAAAGACGGCATCATCGTCGTCGAGTTTGAGGACAAGGAACCCAAGCGCGCCGCAACGATTGCCAATGCTTATGTGGAGGAACTCTACAAGCTGACGCAGACGCTTGCGGTAACTGAAGCGTCGCAACGACGCTTGTTTTTCGAGCGTCAACTGGATCAGACTCGAAAAAACTTGGCCAACGCTGAAGCCGCGGCGCGACAAGGTCTTGAGAAGGGCGGCCTGGTTGTCATAGACGCCCAGGGGCGGGGCATGGTCGAAACGACTGCGCGGCTGCGCGGGCAGATCGCGGTCAAGGAAATCCAGATCAGCGCGATGCGCGCATTTGCCACGGGGCAAAACCCGGACCTGAAGCAAGCCCAGCATGAATTGGACGCCATGAAGCAGGAACTGGCCAAGATGGAGGGCACTTCGAGCGGACGGGACAACGCCGGCAGCGTTGGCAAAGCCGATGGCATGGATAATCTGCGGCTCCTGCGGGACGTGAAATACAACGAAACCATCTTCGAGCTGCTGGCAAAGCAGTATGAAATCGCCAGAATAGACGAGGCGCGTGAAGCTTCACTGATTCAAGTTCTCGATAAAGCGGTGGAGCCGGAGCGGAAATCCAGACCCAAACGGGCTTTGATCGTGATCTTGACGGCGCTCGTGGCAGGTTTCCTGGCCGTTGTCTGGGCAATCATAAAAGAGGTTGGCGAGAAAGCCCGTCAGAACCCCGAGCAAGCCGAGCGCCTCAAACTCCTGCGGCGCTACCTCCGGGGCAAATAATTGCGGCGTGATCCGCATAAAATGTCTTGGTGGCGGCTGTGGTAACGATCATGAGGACTCAACACTCATGATGAGAACGACGTGATGCTAGCCACGTTGCCGAGTTCTCAGTCGAGCAGGATCTTACGAACATTGCAGCCCGAAGTCCCCTATGACCCTCCTTGGTGAAACGTCACCAATGGAACCGACGCAAACCTCCGCGATTTGGAGGGGGGCAGGGTGTGCATCCAAGCACAGATCGACTTTCTGCGGAGACAGCCCACTGCGCAAATCGGCACGTTCAGTGGCAACGACCGCCCGTTCCGCCCGGCTACGGTTCTCGTCGGCTTCGTCAACTTGACCCTCTCCGCCAATTATTGAGTGTTACGTAACCGTATGACAACCGATTCGCCGCTCGTACGTTATTCCATCATTACAATGATGATGGAGAATGTGCGCTATGGCGATGGACGAAGCGAGCAAGCGGCGGGTGCGAGCCGGACGGCTGCTGCGGCAAGGCCGGAAGCCTGCGGAGGTGGCCAAGCTGGTCGGTGCCCCGCGCCAGACGGTGTATCGGTGGCTCGATGTGTTGAACGACGAGGGCATCGATGCGCTGCGCGAGATGAGCAAGGGCGGGCGTCCCGCGCAATTGGATGTCGGGCAGCACGAGAAGCTGCGCGCGATCTTGCTGGCGGGCTCGCAGGCGGCGGGCTTCGGTACCGATCTGTGGACGCTCAA
>CAZCGD010000105.1:0-1860 GCA_964498105.1 uncultured Streptomycetaceae bacterium | reverse complement strand
GCATGGTCTCTTGATCCGCGTACTGCTTGACGATCTTGTACGTGCTGATGGTCCCTGTCGAAACACCAGCTTCTTTCGCAGCAGCCTTGCGAGAATCAATGGGGCGCAACCGGTTGCCCGCTAAGCGGCGATGTGGAATTCGAGCGGGGGGAGCTGTTGGCGGTAGGGATATAAGCTTTGGTTTTCGTGGTGGATGCGATAAGTCTGGTAGGCGTCCCAGTGGTCGCTGGTTGCGATGGCGCGGAGGTGGAGCAGGGCTTGGGCGCCGCTGCGAGTCCAACTCATGCCGGTGCGTTCCAGCCGGTCTTTGACGACGTGGCGGCAGGCGCCTTCGATCACGCCGCTGGCGATGGGATAGCCCTTCTGCAAATACTCGTCGTACCGCATCCGCTCGCGGTGTTTGGCGAAGTAGTTGCAGATCACGGCGAGGGATTTTCGTGCAGCGGCCGCCAGTCCGCGGCGCGTGGCTCGGCTACGGAGGGAGTGAATCACCGATTTCACTCGGCCGCGGAGGATCCGCAGCGTCTGTTCGCGCACGAACGCTTCGGCGGCGACAAGATCCTGCGGATGGAACAAGTGGGCCGCTGTCCACAACCGCGAGGTCACATGCAACAGATCAAGAATCTCCACCGTCGACAGGTCCGGTTGGAAGGCGGCCTTCGTGTCCCACAGCGACTTTTGGCCGTCCATCACGCAGACCACTTCGATCGGCTTGCGGCGGCGCGCCAAGCGCGAGCGGACTTGCTGATCCAGCCAGCCGAACGTCGCCGCCTGCCCGTTCACCCGCTGCGCTTTGGGAACGCTGGGATCGTCGTCCAGCCGCGCGAAGGTCCGTTTGTGTTGCGGCCGCGGCCGCGGGGGAAGATCGTCGGGCCGCGGCTGTTGCGGACCGTGAAACAACGCCTCCAGCACTTGCTCGGGAGTCCGCACGAACCGGTCCACCGAGTACACCGCGCCGATCGTCGCCATCCGCTTGCGATCCGGCTTGGGGCCCCGCCGGTGCGCATGGTCGCGGATCGGGGGCGCGTCAGCCGCGTGACGGATCGGCACGCCTTTGCCGTCCGCGGATTCGACGAGAATTTCGCCCTCTTCCGCCGCAGGTGGCGCCGGCTGAGACCAACTGAATTCCTCCGCACGCGCCGCCATCTGCCGGCTCATCCGCTCCAAGCTGTCCACGTGCTGCGACACGCCCAGGATCAGCTCCATGATCCGCGACACCTGACCATAGGGCTGCTCGGTCGTGACGAGTTGGTCCCAGTTCTGCAGCAGGTAGCTGAACTTGCTGGCGGGAAGTTGCAGCCGCGCATCCAGCGGCGCGGCTTCGATCTGTTGGCCTTCCCGCGAACCATAGACGGCACGCGCGAGCGTGAACTCGCCGAAGATCGTGACCAGCGGCCGGGCGTGAGGCTCAGGAAACCGCTGCACCTGGCGGCCGTCCGGCAACGCGAACTGCTCTCCCACGTCCCCCGTGCCGTGAAACGCGAGAAAATGTTCATACACCTGCCGCCCCACCACCAGCAATTGCCGAAACAGTTGCTCCTCGACCACATGCGCCGCGGTTCCTGCCCGCGCTCCCTGCTCCACGAGCTGGAACAACTGCTTCAACATCGTCACCACTTCCATCTTGGCTTTCGCCGCATCCTGTGCCATCATGGTTTTGAACCTCCGTGCCAGACCCGGAATGAATACTTCACCTTCCCGTCTGACCACGCGAGGTTCTTTTCCTAAATCCCAATCTCGCCCCAACCCCACTTGCTAGCACGTTCGCGGACGACCGGTTGCGCCCTTTGCAATAAGAGCAGCACCGCGATGGAATACAGCGGCACCACCGCGGCGCCAACGATCAAAGGAAGCAGGTCG
>CAZCGD010000104.1:0-5038 GCA_964498105.1 uncultured Streptomycetaceae bacterium | reverse complement strand
CAAGTCCGCGTCGGCCCCAAAAACATGAAACTCCCCGATGGCGACATAGCGGTAGCGCTTCAGCCGCTCCTCGACGTAGGAAACGATGGATTCGTCCCGCACCCACGTCGAGATATCGCCGCGCACGCGATACGGCCGCAGCTCCGGGATGACGAGGTCCGGCGCTTCCGCGTACAGCGCCTGGGTGCCGTCGTCGTTCGAGCTCGAAATCAGCGCCTGCCGCACGCCGGCCTGGCGCAGGATGTCGATCGCCGTTTTCGGCGGCAGCACGTCGCGCGTGTCGTGGGAGTAGTGAAGGTGGGCGTCAAAGATCGGCAACTCTGCCGATCTTGCGGCGGGCGGCGCGAGCAGGGCCACCGCGAAGGCAAGGACTACCAATGGCAGGCGCATCATGACTGGGGAATGATACCGCGCCGCTCGCCTAAAGGCGTGACATGATGAACCGTGACATGGTGAGGCGTGACGTGGTGAAGCGTGCCTGCAAATACTTGTCAACCACTACGGACTTCGGCCGTTGCTGGTCTCAATATGAGCACGCACCGAAACCTGCTTGTCTGGCAGGAAGCCATGAAGCTCGTAGCAGCCGTCTACCGGGAAACCGCCAACTTCCCGAAAGACGAGCGTTACGGTTTGGTGACTCAGACGAGACGGGCTGCGGTATCGGTCCCATCAAATATAGCGGAAGGCGCAGGAAGAAACTCAACTGGGGAGTTGATACAGTTTCTCGGAATCGCATCAGGATCCCTCGCGGAGATGGAAACGGAGTTGGAGATCGCCGCCATGTTGAACTACCTGCCTTATAACACAGGCGTAATGAGGCAGGTGCATAGAGTCGGCAGATTGCTCAGTTCTCTCCGCACATCCCTGCGTGACAAAACGAAGGAGAACTAGAGACGCAGTACCATGTCACGCAGTACCACGTCACGATTCATCACGTCACGCCTTACCACGTCACGCTGTATCAACGGGGGCGCGCAGCTCCCCCCGTTGACCGATGGTAATCGTCGTCCCGGTCGCCGAGCATGGACAGTCCGTCGTGCTGATGCACGTCGAGCACCAGCGGCTTTTCCATCAGCCGGTAGAGGTCAAGCGGAGAGACGACCATCGCCCCGACGTCGCGCGTCCAGGGCGCGAGGGACATGGGGGCGACGGCCTGGGTATCCTTTGTCAGCAGCGTGCTGAGCGGAACGGAGAGGAAGATGCCCTTGTCGTAGTACGGATCGCCGGGGCTGCCCGGCTGGGTGATGTCGTTGCCGTTGGTACGCGTGTACCACATGCCGACCTCGTATCCCGAGGCGAAACGCCGTTTGATCTCGTAACGCACGCCTTCGTCCTTCGCCAGGAAACGGCCAGCGCGCGCCGTCGCCGTGATGCCCATCGGCAGGCGGTAGTTGAGCGAGGCGATCGCCGTCACCGTAGCGTAATTGTAGTAACTGAATCCAAGGCCTTCGTGGTTGCGCTGCTTCACCCAATCCACCGCGAGGTCGGCGCCCCAGCGCGCGCCGGACGGCAGGTACAGCACCTGCCCGCCCACGCCGGCGAACATCTCCTCGTAATATCCCGCGGAGGCGCGCGCGTACACCCGTTCCGTGGGGAAATAGAGCTGGTTGACAAGAAACCGCGTCAGTTTGAAGCGGTTCGCGCGCTTGTACTCGGCGATGTCGGAACGTACGTGCGGCAGCAGGCTGTTCGAAGTCTGCGTCACGTCGCTCACAGTCTCGAAGAGGTCGTAGTTCACCGCTCCGGTGAAAACAGTGCGCGGAGCCAGCCGGCGATCCACTGAAGCCTGGACGCCCAATTCGTATTTGAACACGCCGCTGGGATCGTTGAGAAACAAGCCAAGGGAAGGCCGGACGTCGACCCGGTTCTGCAGCAGGTCCTCGCTCTTCAGGCTGATGAAGTTCCCCTCGTCCTGATACAGCACCTTGAGGCCCGGCTGATGCTCCTCAAACGCCGCGAGCATGTCGGCCATGTCGCCTGCCTCCTGCGCACCCGGCGCCGCGTAATGAATGGACACGTGGGGCTCCAGCTCCCAGCGCGGCAGCATCCCGTTGAAATAGCGCTGGAGTCGGTCAAGATCGGAGAAGGTGTAGATGACAGTCGGCAACTCGCGTACGGTATAGGTGATCTTGATTTCGCGCGTGCCGATGGGCGACAGCAGCAGTATGGTTCGCGCGGCGCGCCCGACCGCGCGGCTCACGCGCGAGATGCGGGTGTTAGTGAGCGAAATCTCGATGCGATCATGGATGTACGTGATGCGGATGCTGCGGAAATCCTGCTCCGCAAGCGCCCGCATCATGCGATTCCGGTGCTCGTCGCTCTCCATCCATTGCTGCTTCGTGGGGCGCGGCGTGATCCTGGTGTACGGCAGGGGTTCGTCGGTCTTGGGGATATAATCCTTTTGCGACAGCGGGACCGCCATGTAGGCCATGACCGCCGGCTTGTCGCGCGTGTAGGCAAGCTGTCCGGTCAGCCAGCCCCAGGTGTACTCCACGCCGGCCCCGGGTCCCTTCTTGATGTTGGCCGCTCCGGATTGCTGCGCGCCCGGGTCGCGGCTGTAGTCGTTGGCGTCGTACTCGGCAACGAGCGCCCAATTCTGCAGTCCCTTCGGGCGATAACGCACACCGCCGAACAGGCCGTCTATGCGCTCCCCGCCGTAGCCCAGCGTGAAATCGAGATCACCAATGCGCTTGTTCGCTACGGCGTACCAAGCCGGCATGAGCCTGGTGCCGATGAGGTCCTGCCCGCCGATCGCGAACTGCGGCAGCCAGCCGTCCTCCTCGACCAGGACGAATTTGCCGTCGAGGGCCTTGTCCTGGTAGTCGCCGTAATTTGGGCCAAGTCCGGCATCGTATCCCATGATCCGCGTAAAGCGGGTCGAGAGCTCGAGCCGTGGCAGCATCGTCACACTGGTCCAGAGTGTGGGATACGGCTCGGCGAAGCTGTAGCCGAAGCGCAGCGTGCCGTCGGGGGCGACGCGGGCGTCGGGCATGTTGATCAGGCCTGTTTGCCCGGCAGTACTCGCCTGTGGCCACGCTGTGACTGACCAGCATAGCGTGGCAAAAAGGGCGAGTAACGGCCGGGCAAATGGAAAAGCGTGACGTGAAAGTGCGTGACGTGGTACTACGTGACATGGTGAAGCGTGACATGAAAGTGCGTGCTCAATGTATCGCTGCCGAGTTTTCGCAAGCGCGAAAGATCTGTCCAAGAGCGCGCTTGCAGCGGTCGCTGGCACACTGAATCAACCGTGGTGATCGGTTATGGATTTTCGTTAGCTGGTTGCGAGTCTCCCAGCTAACTCTGTAGTTTTCTTTTGGATTCTACCTGACCGTGCCTAATGCCAACCAAACAAAAGGGCAGGAAAATTTTCCCCGCCCTTTTTGATTGGTTGGCTATGACCGGAAATTCACTTTCTAACAGTCACGCCTCACCACGTCACGCTACATCACGTCACGCCTTACCGTGTCACGCAGCATCATGTCACGCGGCATCAGGCTAATGGCTCACCGTCGTCTGCTGGTTCTGGCTCGCCGATAACGCCCCCGCTACCCCTATCGCGCCAATTGCAGCCGCGGCAGCGGCCCCGCCACCGGCCGCGACGCTGCCTCCCACCAGATTTCCGGAAGGAATCGTCGTGGGAACAGAGGTCAGCGGAACGTTCGGCATCTGGAGGGCGCCCGGCGGCACCTGGGTCATCGGGATGAGATTGCCGAGCGTCGTGGCGCTGGTCACCACGGCAGCCTGGCCGGCACTGAAAACCACCGTTCCCGCGGCGTTGGTCGCGGAGACCGCGCCGCTCAACACCTGAAGGTATAGCGGGTTGACCAGCGTGGCCACGAATTCAGTGCCGCGTATCCCCATCGTCACTACCGGCGTTGCCACTTTCAGCGCGTCGCGGTTCCGGGACGTCACCAGGCCCGTGAGCATCCTCAGCCCGCCCCGCACCAGGTTGAAGATCGCACTGGCGTCTTCGGGAACCTTCGGGTTGTAGGCGTAGTTCTGAACCTGGAAGGACGTGTTTTCTTTCAACAGGACCGATGTGCCATCCTCGAACTTCAACACCGCATAGCTATTGGGGGACGTGGTGATGGTGGCATTATTGACCAGGGTCTGGCCTTTCTCGACCTTTACCGGCTGCCCGGCTCCCAGCTGGCCGGTAACATTCCCGCTGACCTCCAGCACGTAGCCTTGGGCTTTTTGCGCGAACGACGGCCCGCTGACCGCAACCACGACAAGCCCCACCACCAGCGCCAAGAATCTACAGATATGCGGCATATCCAGGCTCCCTATCGGATCATCGGTACTCGGCCATCCATGACGCCTTGATGCTCCCGCCAATTCCAGTTGCAATTTGTTCAAGTAATTATGCTATCACGTTCGCGCCTCGGGCAGCGATAGTGGGGAGTTTGTCCGACCAAAGCTGGCAGATTACTCGCGCTTCGCACTAGTGGGAATAGGTCACGAACCAGCGTACAAAAAAGAGCAGCCCGCGAGGGGCTGCGCGATTTCACTGGCAAGCTGATGGAGAATTGCTTCAATGATTGGTGGAGGCATGCACGGCGTACGGTGCAATTGCCGTAATGGTCTAGAAATCGTTCAACGACAACCAGGCCGCGGGGACACCGACGGCATCAGGACCAAGCTGTTGTAAATTATTGCTTTTTTAGCATTTATCTGCGGCTGTATCATGCGATTCAGTTAGGTCAAGTTCTGAAAAGCAGGCCCCTTTGCCGGTGGCGTACTCTTTCCCGGAATCGCGAACAAATCGGCCCCAACCTGAATACGGCATAGCTACACTGCTCAGGGTATCATCCGCCCGAACCCCCTCGCGGCCCGTAACCAACAAGACAAATCAATGTCTCGAACAAGACGGGGGAAACTCTCGCGTTGGGCGTGTGCTGTCTGCCTTCTCGTCCTGTTGCTGGGCGGCGCCTTTCTGTTGTCTGGGAAGCACTTTCATCCCTACGTGGTCTTCCAGACCGCCGGATCTCTTGAGGTCGTTTATGTTCAGGGCACTCAGCCCACGAGAAAGCAATGC
>CAZCGD010000103.1:0-3348 GCA_964498105.1 uncultured Streptomycetaceae bacterium | reverse complement strand
CACATTCTTGAAAGTCGTTCACGCACTGGGGCTCAAGCTCCATGCATCGACGGCGTGAGTCATTACTAAACTCGTTGACATCGTATGGGTCACAGGTTCGATTCCTGTCGCGCCCACCAAGATTCGTCAGAGACCTAGCGATACTTTCTGAGTCCTTCGGCACCGAGATCTTTCCAAAACCTTTCCACTCTGCAGAAAGTTGGCCGGCGAGCACGGTTGCACCGCTCGCCTGGCCACTCGGAACGAAGTGCGCATAGACGTCGAGCGTCATCCGAATCGACGCATGGCCGGAGCATGATGCGCTGGCAGGGTCAGGACGTGACCTCGGATAACTGGCGCAACCACCGAGAACGGGTGAAACCTGTGAGCGTTTAGCAGTCGGCGCGGACGGGCCTATACTTCAGGCGGGTCGGGTCACTTGACCGGGGGCTGATATGAAAATCACTGCGAGAGCGACGCTCGTTGCCCTTGTCTTATCGCTCTGTCATACCAGCTTCGTTTTCGCCGACGAATCTGCGGAGGCGGAAGAGGCATACAAGCGCGGGGACTATGCCGAGGCGGCAAAGTGGTTTCGCAAGGCCGCCGAGGAAGGTGATGCCGTTGCGCAGTACAACCTTGGGAACATGTACTCCGACGGCAAAGGCGTGCCGCAGGACGACGCTGAGGCCTTGAAATGGTGTCGCAGGGCGGCGGAGCAAGGTCAAGCCGATGCGCAGTACAGCATCGGGCTCTTGTACGCCTACGGCGGGCTGCTGGACTATGCGGAGGCGTACATGTGGTTCAGCTTGGCCGCGGCGAATGGAACGGAAGAATTACGCGATCGGGCATTCGAGGACATTGATTTTGTGGCCTCAATGATGAGCACCGCGTCGATCGCCGAGGCGCAGAGACAATTCTTCGAATGGAAGCCGAGAAAAGAATGATTCCACGAGATCGTCATGCCGAGGGAGAAATAACCATGAACGGACGGTCGGCATCAATGGCCCTTGCGCTGCTGCTGGCGTGCGGTCGCGGGCGTTAATGTCGGCATTGCGTGAAGAAGGCATCGGGTATGGAGCGGTCGCTTGACACCGGAGTCAGGCAGGCGACATTCTCGTCGAAAATCGCCGACCTGCGGCGGATTCTGGCGCCCAATCACGGAAGCTCACGCAAGCTTGCAGCACTTGACTAGGCCTGCTGGTGTGGCGGATGCCGGCGCGAAAAGGCCGTTCAATAGTGGCCTTGCGACGATCCTCGCGTTGGCGCGCCTGCCGGCCGGCAGCCCCAGGACTTCAAACGACGGGGTCAGTGCCATTCGTACCTTCGTCTTGCTGGCAGCGCTGGTCGCGTATGCCCCCGCATTTGCGCAGCACCAGTACGGCGACCCTTATTCGGGGTCCCTTGAGACCATCAAGATGCACCAGGACCAGAATCGGATCTCCACCTATCGCAACGATTTCTCGACACCCAGCTTTCGAGTGGAGCAGCAGATCTGGCGGCCGACTGCGCCGAGCTATTCGGCGAGTTCGAGTTACTCGACACCGTCAGGCGCCCCAACACCGGGTTCCCTGACAGGCAACCTGTTGCCGGAGCCGCTGCTGGTTCCGTTTGGCGGTTCAGCAGCAAGACCAACAGGGCCCCGCGACGGCTACGCGATTTCCCAGCAGATCCTTGCGAGCACAAGGTTCGTACCCGTAACCCCCTCGGGCCCTTCCGGTACGCAGGAAATGTGGAAGCTGTATCTGGCGCAGGATGGCAGCGCCGATCCTGCGCGCGCCGTCGCCTTGGCGCGCCCTGGCGCAGAGGCAGGTGCTCCGGAGGCGATGCTGCTCCTCGCCATGGCCAACCTGCAGGGACGCGGCTTGCTGGCGAACGAGAAACTGGCCTTCGACTGGATGTCGCGCGCCGCGTCCGGCAATCACGTCGTCGCGCAAATGCTCCTGGGTGAGATGTACTTGAACGGCATCGGTATCGCGCGCAGCGAATCCATGGCGCTGAGCTGGCTGCAGAAGGCCGCAGACGCCGGCGAGCCGCGGGCGGCCTTCGAGGTCGGGATGATTTTGACGACCAGTCGGCCGGGTGTTCCCGCCGACGTGGTGCGTGCCGCCGCGGACTTCGAGCGCGCGGCACGCGCGGGCGATGCCATGGGCCAGTACCTGTACGCGCTCTGCCTGCAGACCGGCACGGGCGTGACGCGCAATCCGGCTGGTGCGATCGCCTGGCTGCAGAAAGCCAGCGACCAAGGCCTCGCGGCGGCGCGGCTGCGTCTCGGGCAGGCTTACTACTTTGCGGAGGGTGTGCCGGCGGACTACGGCCGCGCGCGGGAGCAGTTTGAGCTGGCCACCGCAACCGAGCCCGGTGCCTTCAATGCGCTGGGCATCTATTACAGCGATGGCAAGGCCGTGCCGCAGGATCACGTGCGGGCCGGCGAATACTTTCGCAAAGGCGCCGAGCAGGGGGATCGGGAGGCGCAGTTCAATCTTGCTTCGGCGTATTTCATGGGCGAGGGCGTGGCGCACGACGAGGCCGAAGCGAAGCGCTGGCTGACGCGCGCCGCGGATGCGGGCGATCCGATGGCGCAGTACATGGCGGGCCTTGAGTCAATCATCGGCTTCGACGTCGTGCAGGCCGTCAAGCGGCTTCAGCAAGCCGCCGCGGGCGGATTTGTGCCGGCGCTGGACAAGCTATGCGACCTGTCGCTGCGGGAGCGCGGTGTCGTCAGTCTGAGCAGCGCGGAGTTTACGCCGACTGTGCAGGCGGGCATCGCCGAGAACCAGCCGGCATGCCTGTACGTTCAGGCAAACAGGTTGACCTATGGCATCCTCGGGCCGCGCGACCCGGAGCAGGCGTTGAGCCTGCTCGAGCGCGCCGCGGAGGGCGGATACCACGAGGCGGAGCTGGAATTCGGGCGCGGTCTCCTGGACCTCGTCGGCCAGGGAGAACCGGGGCAGGACGCCGAACTGCAAGCCCTTGCGGAATTCTGGCTCACCCGCGCCGCGCGGCACGGCAACCGCGAGGCGGATGAGTTACTGCGCCGGCTGGGCGGGCGCTAGCGATTCCCTGTCGAGTTTCTGAAACTTGTCGGCCAGCTTGCAGGAGGCGGTGTCGCCGAGCTGGCAGGCGCGTCGATAATAGGTCGCCGCCACGAAGTAATCCTCTTTCTTCTTAGAGTCGGCGGCCCACTTGCCGATCTGCTTGCAGAAATTCACGTTGCCGTTCTGGCATCCCTGATAGATGGGCTGAAAGGCCGCAACAAACTCGCACTGCATCTGGTAGCCGCTCGAGCAGTAATCCGATGCCGCAAGGACGCTGTCCGGGTACAGGTTGTCGACAGACACGGGTGCCGGCGCCGGCGGTGCCGCCGCCGCA
>CAZCGD010000102.1:0-6301 GCA_964498105.1 uncultured Streptomycetaceae bacterium | reverse complement strand
AGGCCTGGTGATACTGCTCGGCGCCTACGACGCGCTCGGAATGAAGGACCTGCGCGACGACACGGAGCGGGTGCTCATAAAGAATTTCCCCGAAAGCAGGGCTCTCAAGGGGGAC
Source organism: uncultured Streptomycetaceae bacterium (assembly GCA_964498105.1). Lineage (GTDB taxonomy): Bacteria > Pseudomonadota > Gammaproteobacteria > Burkholderiales > SG8-41 > SG8-41. The sequence continues at coordinate 6,186 of CAZCGD010000102.1, read as the reverse complement.
CGCGGTCAGAGCGGCTCCTGGTGGCAAATCTGGAACAGGTAATTGCCGGCGCAGCCGGCAATTACCTGTTCCAGGTTCCGGGTTCCAGGTTCAATGTTCCAAGTTCAAAGTCGGAACCCTCGAATCCAAACTCGCTCCAACCTTTCTTGAACCTTGAACCTTGAACCTTGAACCTTGAACCTTGAACCTTGAACCTTGAACCTTGAACCTTGAACCTTGAACTTGGAACTTGGAACTTGGAACTTGGAACTATGAACGTGGCAGCGTTCAGCCCGCGGCTAAGCAGATAATGCCGGCGACCATGGCGGCGGCGGCGGCGAGCCGGCGCCTGACGTCTCCCTCCGCCAGCAGTTGCGTTCCCATCACTGCCGCGACCAGTATGCTGATTTCCCGCGCCGGCGCGACGTAGCTCACCGGTGTGAATACCATCGCCGTCAACACCAGGATGTAGGACAGCGGGCACAGCACCGCGACGGCGACGATTTCCCGCTTCGCGCGCCGCCAGGTCGGGCCGATTTCCTCTCTGCGCTTTACTGCGGCCGGCGTCATCAGCAGCACGCGGCCGAGGTTGGTGGCCCAGTCCTGGACCAGCGGCGGGATCATCCAGGCGGCGACTGCGATCTTGTCCACCAGGGTGTAGGCCGCGATCATGCATCCGGTGAGGACGGCGAAACCTACCGCGTGCAAGTTGCCGGACTGCCTGAGCTGGCGCGGGTCGCCGGCCAGCGCGACCGCGCCGCCGCCAATCAGCAGGGCGCCGGCCACGGCAAGCGCACTCGGCTGCTCCCCGAGCAGCAGCACTGCGCACAGCACCGTGATCAGCGGCCCGGTGCCGCGGGCGATGGGGTAGACGATGGACAGGTCGCCGCTGCGGTAGCCGCGGTCGAGCAGCAGGTAATAGAAGGTGTGCAGGATCGCGCTTGCGAACATGAGCCCGTAGTGCACCCAGCTGAAATCGGGCTTCTGCCACCAGATGATGACCGCCGCAAGCGGCGCATAGATCAGGGCCGACAACACGGCGAACAGCCAGACGAATACCGTTCCGCCGCCGGAGCGCTTGAGGAGATAGTTCCAGCTGGCGTGAACGACGGCCGCGGCGAGGATCAGCGACAGCGCGAGAGCGGTCATTGCTGTGAAAATGTGATTCGTGAATCGCGATTCGTGATTCGACTCCCACCACCCCGTCACCTTCAGTGCCACCCCTCCTCAGGCAGGAGGGGAATTGTCGGAACCTGCTTTTCGGCGAGGAGCGCGGCTCAAGATCTCTCCTGCCTGAGGAGGGGTGTCTGCGCAGCAGACGGGGTGGTGGGAGAGGCATGAACTCCTCATCCCTCATCCCTCCGCCCTCATCCCTCAGGACGCAAGCTCCGGCCTGTTTCGATAGTGTTCAAGCGCTTCCGGATTCGCAAGCGCTTCCACGTTCTTCACGGGCCGGCCGTGCACCACGTTGCGCACCGCCAGTTCGACGATCTTGCCGCTCTTGGTGCGGGGAATGTCGGGAACCTGCACGATTCTGGCCGGGACGTGGCGCGGCGTGGCGTTGTCCCGGATCCAGCGCTTTATTCTATCGGTGAGCGCCTCGTCGAGGCGGATACCGTCCCGCAGCCGCACGAACAGCACCACGCGCACGTCGGCGGGGCGCTCCGGGGGCCAATCCTGGCCGATCACGAGGCTCTCGAGCACCTCGTCGAGCCGCTCGACCTGGCGGTAGATCTCGGCAGTGCCGATGCGCACGCCGCCCGGATTCAACACGGTGTCCGAGCGCCCGTGGATCACGAACCCGCCGTGCGCGGTTTCCTCGATGTAGTCGCCGTGGCACCACACGCCGGGAAATTTGTCGAAATAGGCGGCGCGGTACTTGGCGCCGTCGGCGTCGTTCCAGAAGCCGACCGGCATCGAAGGAAATGGCGCGGTGCACACCAGCTCGCCTTTTTCCTCGCGCACCGGGCGGCCGGCGTCGTCGAACACCCCGACCTTCATGCCGAGCCCGCGGCACTGGATCTCGCCGCGCCACACCGGCGCCACGGGATTGCCGAGGACGAAGCAGGAGATGAGATCGGTGCCACCGGAAATGGAGGCGAGGTGGAGGTCGCTCTTCACCTCGCGGTAGACGTAGTCGAAACCCTCCGGCACCAGCGGCGAACCGGTCGAGAGCAAGGCCCGCATCGACTTCAGCTGGTGGCTGGCGCGCGGCTTGAGTCCGGCCTTGGCCGCGCTGTCGATGAACTTGGCCGAGGTGCCGAAGACGTTGATGCGCGCGGCGTCGGCGTAATCGAACAGCACGCGGCCGCCGGCGACGAACGGTGAGCCGTCGTAGAGAACGATGGTGGCGCTCGAGGCGAGCGCGGACGCGAGCCAGTTCCACATCATCCAGCCGCAGGTGGTGAAGTAGAACAGGCGCTCGCCCGCCTTGAGATCGACGTGCAGCTGGTGCTCTTTCAGGTGCTGCAGCAGCGTGCCTCCGGCGCCGTGGACGATGCACTTCGGCACGCCGGTGGTGCCGGAGGAATACATGATGTAGAGCGGGTGGTCGAACGGGAAACGCTCGAAGTTCAGTTCGCGCGGCCGCCATGGCGCCATCAGGTCGTGGACGTTTACCGCGCGCGGGATGCCGGCGAGCGGTGGCCGCGGCCGCGTGTACGGCACCACCACCACTTTTTCCACCGACGGGAGCATGCCTGCTATTTCCTTCAGGCGCTCGATGAGGTCGATGGTCTTGCCGTTGTAGAAGTAGCCGTCGGCCGCGAACAGCACCTTGGGCTCGATCTGCCCGAAGCGGTCGAGCACGCCCTGCACGCCGAAATCCGGCGAGCACGAGGACCACACGGCGCCGAGGCTCGTGGTCGCCAGCATCGCGATCACCGCGCCCGGCACGTTGGGCAGATAGCCGGCGACGCGGTCGCCGGGCTTCACGCCGGCGGCCTGCAGCGCCTGTGCAAGGCGCGACACTTCGGAGTAGAGCTCGGCGCAGGTGACCGTGGACTTCAGCCGCTCCTCGCCCCAAAACACGATGGCGGGGGCGCGGTCGCGGCGGCGCAGCAGGTTTTCGGCGAAATTGAGCTGCGCCTCGGGGAACCAGCGTGCGCCGGGCATCCTCCCTCCGTCCATCAGCGCCGGGCCGTTGTGCTGGTCCCCGATGACGCCGCAGAACGACCACACCGACTGCCAGAACTGCGCCGGCTCGGTAACAGACCAGCGATGCAGCGCGGCGTAGTCTTCAGCCGCGGTGCCCCAGCGCTCGCGCGCCTGGCGCATGAACGCCGTAAGGTTAGCGCTTGCGATGCGCGCGGCTGATGGCTCCCAGAGAGGCTGGTCCGCGGAGGGGGTCACGAGCCCTTAATGGACAAGTTGATTAGCGGGAAAAAAGTTCAAAAACAAATAGACAGGATTAACAGGATTAACAAGATCTAATCAAATGCGGTAGAAAACATGCGGTTGGGTCGTTGTCCTTCGGTTTAATCCTGTAAATCCTGTTAATCCTGTCTATTATTTTTTACTCCGGGCGGAGCAGGGGGAACAGGATGACGTCGCGGATCGAGGGGCTGTCGGTGAGCAGCATGACCAGGCGGTCGATACCGATGCCGGCGCCGGAGGCGGGCGGCATGCCGTGCTCGAGCGCGCGGATGTAGTCGGCGTCGAAGTGCATGGCCTCGACATCGCCCGCTTCCTTCTGTTTTACCTGAATCTCAAAACGTTCGCGCTGGTCATCGGGGTCGTTCAGCTCGGAGAAGCCGTTGGCGATCTCGCGCCCGGCGATGTAGAGCTCGAAGCGCTCGGTGATCGCGGGGTTGCTGTCACTCGCCCGCGCCAGCGGCGACACTTCGGTCGGGTAATCAATGATGAAAGTCGGCTGGATCAGCTTGTTCTCGACCGTGTTCTCGAACAGCGTCAACTGCAGCCCGCCGATGCCGTCCGCCGCGCGGTAAGCGATGCCGAGCTGGCCGAGCTTCGCCACCAATGCCGCGCGGTCACTGAGCACATCGTCGCCAATCGCCGGGTGGAAGCGCTTGATCGCCTGCGTGATGGTGAGACGCACGTAGGGCCTGGAAAAGTCGATCTCGTGCCCCTGGTAAGTCACGCATGGCGCGCCCAGCACCGTTTGCGCGACGTGGAGCAGCATGCGCGGAATCACGTCCATCATGTACTCGTAGCCGGTATGGGCGGCGTAGAACTCGAGCATCGTGAACTCGGGGTTGTGCCGGGTCGAGATGCCCTCGTTGCGGAAGTTGCGGTTGATCTCGAACACGCGCTCGAGGCCGCCCACCACCAGCCTTTTCAAGTACAACTCGGGCGCGATGCGCAGGTAGAGCTGGACGTCGAGCGCGTTGTGGTGCGTGACGAAGGGGCGCGCCGAGGCGCCGCCCGGGATCGGCTGCATCATCGGCGTCTCGACTTCGAGGTAGCGCTCGGCGAGCAGGAATTCGCGGATCGCCTGCACCGCGCGCGAGCGCTTCAGGAACACGCTCCGCGTGCCCTCGTTCATGATCAGATCTACATAGCGCTGGCGGTATTTGGTTTCCTGGTCGGTCAGGCCGTGCCATTTTTCGGGCAGGGGACGCAGGGCCTTCGCCAGTAGTCGCAGGCTGCGCGCGCGCGCCGTCAGCTCGCCGGTGCGGGTGCGGAACAGCTCGCCTTCGAGGCCAATGATGTCGCCGATGTCGTAGTGCTTGAAGGCTGCGTGTGCTTCCTGGCCGGTGTCCCCGTCGGAAACCCAGATCTGGATCGAGCCGGTCATGTCGCGGATGGTGGCGAAACTCGCCTTGCCCATCACGCGCTTCAGCAGGATGCGCCCGGCGAGCTTGACGCGGACCGGGTACTTCTCGAGGGCCTCGGCGTCCAGTGCGCCGTGACTGGCGGCGAGATCGCCGGCGAAATGCTCGCGCCGGAAGTCATTGGGATAGGCGATGCCTTTTTCCCGCAGCACCTTCAGTTTGGCGCGGCGTTCGGCGACCAGCTTTTCGCGGTCCTGGACGCTTTCCGGCGGCGCCTCGGGAGGCGAGGGGTCTTTGGTGTTCTTGGACATGGTTCTACCCTAGAAAAAGCGAACCGCGGAGGCGCAGAGGCGCGGAGAACAGAAAATTCTACGACTTGCAACGCTTCCACGATTCTCCAATTTGGTAAACCGTCGTTGCATCTATTTTCCTTGCGTTACCTCTGCGTCTCTGCGGTTAGCAACCGACGATTTTAGGTTTACAGACCTTGTTTCAGACTCGCCTCGATGAAAACGTCCAGGCCGCCGTCCAGCACCGCCTGGGTGTTGCCGATCTCGACGTTGGTGCGGAGATCCTTGATGCGCGACTGGTCGAGCACGTAGGAGCGAATCTGGTGGCCCCAGCCGATGTCGGTCTTGGAGTCCTCGAGCGTCTGCTTCTCTTCTTGCCGTTTCCTCATCTCGAGCTCGTAGAGCTTGGACTTGAGCATGGCCATCGCTTCCGCCCGGTTGCGGTGCTGGGAGCGGTCGTTCTGGCATTGCACCACGATGTTGGTCGGCAGGTGCGTGATGCGGATTGCAGAGTCGGTCTTGTTGATGTGCTGGCCGCCGGCGCCGGAAGCGCGGAAGGTGTCCACGCGGAGGTCGGCGGGATTAATCGTGATCTCGATGGTCTCGTCCACCTCGGGATAGGCGAACACGCTGGCGAACGAGGTGTGGCGCCGGCTGTTGGCGTCGAACGGCGACTTCCGCACCAGCCGGTGCACGCCGGTTTCCGTGCGCAAATGGCCGTAGGCGTAGTCCCCGGTCACCTTGAGCGACGCGCTCTTCAAGCCGGCGACTTCGCCGGATGACTCCTCGAGCAGCTCGACACGGAAGCCTTTGCGCTCGCAGTAGCGCGTGTACATGCGCAACAGAATCTGCGCCCAGTCCTGCGCTTCCGTCCCGCCCGAGCCGGCCTGGATGTCGAGAAAGCAGTTGTTGGGATCCATCGGGTTCGCGAACATGCGGCGGAACTCCATGCCCGCCACGGTTTGCTCCAGCCCGCGGGCATCCTTCTCGATCGCGACGAGCGTCGCTTCGTCTTGCTCGCTGCGGGCAATCTCGAACAGCTCTTTCGCGTCGCGCAGTCCGCTGTTGAGCCGGGCGAAGGTGTTGACCAGCGATTCAAGCTGCTTACGTTCCCGGCCGAGGTCCTGCGCGCGCTTGTTGTCGCTCCACACGGCGGGGTCTTCGGCGAGCCGCGCGACTTCCGT
>CAZCGD010000101.1:0-2312 GCA_964498105.1 uncultured Streptomycetaceae bacterium | reverse complement strand
TTCGGCACGTCGGCCCACGATGTCGCCTTCGTATCGAAGTAGGCATACGTCGCAGTCGTCTCGCGCCATGCCGCATTGAAGTCCTGCCTGAACTCGTCCTGCGTCTGAGCGGTCAGCAACAGCGGCGCCGTGACGCCGATGGTGAACAGAAGGATTCGGGAATGTAATCGCATCCAAGAACCTCTCGGCAGGTTGATGCGCCTGCGGTATCGCCAGCGATCGTCACAGAATTTGCAAACCGTCTCAATCATTGAAGTTCATTCGCCCAACTCCAATTGCGCTTTCTTAGAAATCCGAACGCCCGACCCCCTGGTTCGTAGGGGGGAATAGTACGGATAAAAGGCCTTTCTGTTGACGCCGGGTGGTGCGCCGGACCGTGCGTGGAGATGCGCCGGCGAGAATCCGGGCGCCGCGCGCCCCGACCGTGCCCGCCCCGTGAGCGTTTGCTCGCAGCTTGCCGGCTGATCGTCGTTCCCGCGTTCATCGCGCACAGCACCCCGCCTCGCGCTCGCTTGAAACAACGTGCACGGTGACGGTAACCCGATTCAGAACAACGTTCCCGCTCTCCCCGGCGGCGGCGCCCGCGGGCCCAGCGACGCCACCGGCGAATCCTCCGCGCCCCGCTCGCGCCGGTGCGCCAGAATGCGCGCAATCAGCGCCGGCTCCTCGATGCTGGCGAGCACCCGAAGCCGTCCGCCGCAGCGCGCGCAGCACTCGATGTCGATGGCAAATACCCGCTGCAGTCGCCGTGCCCAGGTCATCGCCACGTGCCGCGGCGTCGGGCACTCACCCGCGCTGGCCCGGCTGTGCGCCCCCGGCCCGCGCCCCGCCGGCGTCACCGCCGCGCGCAATGCCGCATGCGGGGCGAACACCCCGTGAAAGCGCGTCAGATGCTTCCGCGGCGGCGGCACCAGCGCCGCCAGCCGGGCCATGAAGTCCACCGGCTCGAGCACGATGTGCGTGGTGCCGTCGCGGTACGGGGTCTGCGCTGTCGTCCACGCTGTCGGAAGTGTGGCCGTGTCGGCATTTGGAGTTTCACAGGGCCAGTGCCGCAACTCGACGGCGCGACGTGGATGCAGTAACAGAAACCCCGGCGCGTGGCCGGGGTGCTTCTAATTTTGTTAGCGAAGCTCTATGTGAACTGTCCTGCATTCGTCATGTTGCTACAAGTAGTGCGCCCGTCCGCTGAGGCACTCCTTCGCTGACATGGGCTGACCTGAAAGCGTCAAAGTGATCCAGGTTGCCCAAGCTCCGGTTCCCTGCAGAGTGGCGTACGGCCCCGTGCCGGAGACAATTTTCCAGTTGCCGGTTCGAGAAAACTGCAATGTTTCTGGAACCGGTGGCGGTGCCGGACACCAGTCGGGAGCTGATTTTCCACCGCCCGAACTACTGTTGATGTCGATCGTGATGTAGTCATCCCCGGATGTGTTCAGCAACCGTGTGACGTGAATGGCAGACCCTACAAATGTAGGAGTGTCGATTAGTGTGCCCTGATCGCTGATAGCTCCCGTCGCCGTGAAAGTGCCAGAGGCAACCGCGTTCTCATCGAAGGTAACAGCAACATCCATCCAGAGGGCCTCTGGAGGGCTGGCTGCCACGGGCAAGGCAATTAGAAGCACAAGTGCTTCAATTAGACGTTTCATGATCCCCCTCCTCTCAATATCGCCTATCAGATTCTCTTCTGTTTTGGCTGCCGGACTATGCGCCGCCTGTTGCCAAATGCAAATGGACTTTACATAGCGCAATCGGTGGAGTGGCATCCGCCCCCGGCCAATGGCAGGTCAGGCCGCCGGTCCCAACATTTCACGGCACGACGTGGATGCAGCATTAGAATCCCCAGCCATGCAAACCGCAGGATCACGGTTCCATGGCAATTTTTCGCTGGCGCTCCTTGTCCGTTAGGAAGTCACCGCCTGTCGGAGTCGCCATTGCTGCCCGGTACCATCCCGCTCGCCTCGGCGAGGCCCGGATCAATTCCGACGATCAGCACTTCGGCCCCAATTCAGCCAACGATGCTGGGGAATAGTACGGATAAAAGGCCTTTCTGTTGACGCCGAGTGTAGCGCCGGACCGTGCGCGGGGGTGCGCCGGCGAGAACTTGAGCGCCACGCGCCCCGAGCGTGCCCGCCAGTGAGCGTTTTCTCGCGACTTCCCGGCTGATCGTCGTTCCCGTCATTCCCGGCGTTATCGCGCGCTGCATCCCCCTCGCGCTCACCCACAGGAGCGAGCACGGCGACGGCGTCCCGATTCAGAACAACATTCCCGACATTCCCGGCGGCGGCGCCCGCGGCCCGAGCGAGGCAACCGGCGCA
>CAZCGD010000100.1:0-7868 GCA_964498105.1 uncultured Streptomycetaceae bacterium | reverse complement strand
TATCCCTCCCGCCTGATCCGCATCGTGGTTCCGCTGCCGCCGGGCGGGAGCAACGACGTGGTGGCGCGGATGATCGCGGAGAAGCTCTCCGCCGGCTTGGGGCAGCCGGCGGTGGTCGAGAACCGGCCGGGCGCGAGCGGCAACATCGCCACGGAGTTCGTCGCGAAGAGCGCGCCCGACGGCCACACTCTCCTCATGGCGAATACCGCCCACGTGATCAATCCGAGCCTGTTCGCCAGGCTGCCGTACGACCCGATCCGGGACTTCGCGCCAGTGGCGCTCACGACCTCGGTGCACTTCGCGCTCGTCGTGCACCCCTCGCTGCCTGCGTCCAGCGTGAAGGGTTTCGTCGCGCTCGCCACGGCCAGGCCGGGGACCGTGACCTTCGCCTCAGCCGGCAACGGCGCACCGCATCACCTGGCGATGGCGCTCCTCCAGTCCATGACCGGCGCGAAACTGACGCACGTCCCGTACAAGGGGGCCGGCCAGTTCGTGCCGGCGCTGGTCGCGGGCGAAGTGGTGTCGGTGATCGGCGCGATCAACTCGCTCTTGCCGCACGTGAGGTCCGGCCGGCTGCGCGCGCTCGGTATGGCGGGCCCCCGGCCCACGCCACTCCTGCCCGGCGTGCCGGCGATCGCGGAGACGCTGCCGGGATTCGCGCTCGAGAACTGGGGCGGGGTGCTCGCGCCGGCCGCGACGCCGCGCGCTGTCATCGAGCGCCTGAATGGCGAAATCGTCAAGACGCTCCGGGATCCGCAAATCACGGAACGGCTGGCGGCGCAGGGCATAGAAGTGACGCCCTCCACCCCCGACGCGTTTCAGGATCTCATGCGGGCCCACCTCGCCAAGTGGTCGAGAGTGGTCGCTGAGGCCGGCATCAAACCTGAGTAAACAGCGACCCTCGAAACAGCGAACCGCGGAGGCGCAGAGACGCGGAGAACAGAAAATTTACCGACCTACAAAGCTTCCACGATTCTCCAATCTGGTGAATCGTTGTTTCATCTATTTTCTTTGCGTTACCTCTGCGTCTCTGCGCCTCTGCGGTTAGTAATCGCCGTTTTTAGTGTGAATGGTGACGGGGGATGCCGACCTGTCACTTCAGCGGACGTTCTCTCCGATCCACTTTCGGATTAGCCCGGCGACCTGGAGGTTGTTCCTGTCCATCATCATCATGTGGCTGTTGCCGATGACGCCCGCTTCCGGCAGCAGCAGGAAGGTGGAGTTACCGCCGGCACTCTTGATCAGGTTGGCCGCCTGGATGCAACCGTTACGCCGCGTGTCGCCGTTGACGCCCCATGCGCCCACGCTGTTATCGCCCCATACCGATACGAACGGGACCTTGGCGAAGTACTGTGCCGCCTCATCCGGCTTGAGCGTGTCGCACCCGCCCTCGATGCTGACGAGCGCCCGCACCAGGCTCGCCCGCTTGCGCACGACGTCCATGCCGTAATCGCCCGATTGCGAATGCACCATGATCACGGCCGGCCCGATCCTGTCGAGAAGCAGGGCGAGCGCGTTGACGGTGTTGGCCCCGCCGCCTTTCAGCGTGCTCTCCGAATTCGGCACCAGTTGGGAGAGGTACTGGTCCAGCGCCTCGAGCGGAAATTGCAGGTTGGGAAATGGCTTGGGATAGGCAGGCCCGAAGCGGAAGTTCGCCCACGCGCGATCGATCGGCCCCAGGAAAAAGGTCGGGAGGCCCTTGGGATCGGCGCCGCCGTCGCGTACTGCGTTAACCGGCGTTGGGTCGAAGCCCGACCGCCCGCGTCCCGAGTGATCCACCACGTACACCGGGTGGCCCTGGCGCACGAACCAGGTGGCCCACCCTTCGCGGCCGTCCGGCGTCGTTTCATAAGTCGTCCCGGTGTGCTGGGAGCCGTGCACCATCACGATCGGCACGCCTTTCTTCGCCGCCGGAATCCGGAAGTGCACGTACATCTGGTTGACCATGATATTCCCGGCGGGCGCGGGGCCGGTTCGAAGCGAAGCACCGGGATACTCCGACCGGATGCTTTGCCCGTTGACGAAAAAGCTGCCCTCGTCCGCCAGCTCCAGTTTGCCGCCCAGCGTCGCCGCCATTGCGCTCCCCCAGAAAAGTAACATCGAAACAACCAGGACCCACCTCAAGCCGATTTCCAGCCGGTTTTCGTTCTTCACGTTATCTCCGCTGTTCAGGCTTCTCGCCCCTCTGTCGTCACCCGTCACTCGACACTCGACACTCGTCACAGCCGCGTCCCGCCCGGCAGCGGCCTGAAGCGCACCGGCATGATGTCGGTCTCCGTCACACGACCGTCCTTTTCCTTGCGCAGCAGGACCAGGATCTGGACATTCTCGGTGGATCCGACCGGCGCGATAAGGCGTCCGCCCGGCTTCAACTGCTCGATCATGGCAGTGGTCACGTCGGGTATCGCCATGCGGACGAGGATGGCGTCATAGGGGCCGCCCGGGCGCCAGCCGTAGTAGCCGTCGGCGACGTTGACCTGCACGCCCCCGTAGCCGAGCCGCGTGAGCGTTCGACGTGCCGCGTCGGCCACCCTGGGGTCGAACTCGACGCTGACCACCTCATCCGTCATCTCCGCGAGAATCGCGGTGTGGTAACCGCCGCCGACGCCGACTTCCAGCACCTTTTCCCCGCGCTGGATTCCAAGCAGGTCGGTCATCATCGCGACGAGCGAGGGCTGTGAGATTGTCGAATCCGGGCCGGGGCCAACCGTGAGCGGCAGGTCGAGATAAGCGTAGGTCTGCAGGTGCGGCGGCGCGAACTCGTGGCGCGGCACCTTACCCATGGCCGCGATCACGCGCTGGTCGATCGGCGCCCCGCCGGTTTGCTTGCGCGCCTGGTTCACGCCCTGCTCGATCGCGCCGGCGAGGATGCCGCGCATCTCCGCAAACTCGCTCGCCTCCTGCGCAATGGCACCGGAGACCACCAGCGCGAGGACGGTGGCGAGGTATCGGGACCAGAATGACATTTAGGTCAAAGATGCCGAGGGAAGAGGGAAAAAACGTGCCTCGTATTTCGACGGTGACTACGAGTCACGCTGTACCAAGTCACGCCCCATCATGTCACGAATTATCACGTCACGCCTCATCATGTCACGCTTCACCCGAGCCTCCACGAGGCAAACCCGCACCCCACGTAGACGTTCGGGATCGGGTCGTAGCGGATCAACTCGAAGCCGCGGCCGCGCGCGGCGCCATGGGCCGCGACCCAGTTGCGAACCTCGGACGCACCGTTGCCGGCGCCGGGCAGGCGCTCGTTGAGAAAATCGAACAGGGCGGGTGCGTCCCCGTTCTCGAAGCGGCGGATGCAGTCGCGGTCGAAGGCTTCGTCGATCCGGCCCATGTCAGGCTCGCCGATCGAATGGCTCAAGCCCCCGGTCGCGAGTACCCCCACGCGCAGCTTGCCCGGGTAGCTCGCGACCGCCTCCGCGAGCATGTTGCCCCAGGCGTAGCAGCGCTTGACGGAGGGATACGGTGGCTCGAGATCGTTGAAGATCACCGGCACGATCGGGGGAACGGGATCGAGCCCGGACTTCCATAGTGGAATGCAAAAGCCGTGATCGAGCGCGAGCCGGTACGAAACGGATGGCTCGAAGTCGTGTTCGAGCGCGGTACGCAGGACGTGCTCCGCCAGCGCCGGGTGCCCGGCGAGGGTGCGGTGCGGGAACGCCTTGAACCACGGCTCGGGCGGGCCGGCGTGAACCTCGCCCACGCCGACGCAGATCGAGGGCAGGTTGTCGATGAAGAAGTTTACCCAGTGATCGGGTGAAATCACGATGAGCGCATCCGGCCGCGCCGCCTTGATGCGGCGCCCGAGCTCGGAAAACGCCGAGGTGAGGCTGTCCCGTTCCGCGGGCGCGAGCTTTTCCCAGTTGCGCACGATCATCGGCCCGTGGCTGGCCGCGTAGACGCCGACGAGCTCAGCCATGGGCCGCGCTCCTATTGAGCCTTCGGTAAATGGTTGACAACCCAGTTACCGCCGTCCGTTTCCCCTCTCCGCTTGGGAGAGGGGGAAGGGGGCGAGACCGGGAATTCGCGGGCCATGGCCTGCGCCGGACGAGCGGCACCGGCTTGCAAGCCGGTGCGCGCCCTGCAAGGGAGGGGTCGAGCGTCGTCAAACATTTTCAGGACGCTCGATAGAGGCGGGGGCGCCAGAGGCGCGGATGCGGCGCAGGAAATCCTCCTCCGGCATGCCGGCCATGAGGAAGTAGAACCGCAGCAGGTAGGGATTCACCAGCCGCGCGAGCGCCGCGACGTCATCGGCCTCGACCGCCGCCCGCACTTCGGGCTTCAGCGGATAGCGGTCCAGCAGCTTGCCGCGGTCGGCGCGGTACTCGTTCGCCACCACCGGGCTCTGCAGGTCGAAGAACAGCTTGGAGAGCCAGTAGTCGCGCATTCAGTCGATCTTGTAGACGATGTCGTGTTCGCGCGCGTGCTCGCGCACCTTCAGTCCAAAATCGTCCTGCCGGCCGACTTCCGTGACCGGAGCATGATCGACCTGCAGGGAGTCGATGCGCTGGCTGAAGTCGGTGGTGTGTCCCTGGACGCGGATGTTGTCGCCGACGCGCAGCCGCGCGCCCGGATCGAGCTTCAGTACGGCAACGGCGAGATGGCTGAAATAGTGCGTCACGATGCCGATGCGCTCGCCCGGCGGGGCGGGCCGGGCGGGGGGTGCCGCCGGTTTTACGGGCGCCGGCTTCCTCGCTCGTGGCTTGGCGCGCCGGGGCGGGGCCTTCCTGGCCGGCTTCGCGGCGCGCCTGGCATTCTTCTTGCGGGCCACCGGCTTCCGGGCCGGTGCTTTCCTGCGCTTCGCCTGTGCCTTCTTCCTGGCTGCCATAATTGCCTCCCGGCGGGGTCGTCCGCCTGCTGGTAGAAGGCCGTTTCAGGACTGAAACGGCCCCACGGGCTACCGACCGCTGCATCTTAGTCCGGGCGCGGGCGCCGATCAATCGGGGGGTTGCCGGCCGCGGAATAAATGCGACAATTCGACTACCGCCCCCGCGTTTGCTATTGTGCGGGCGCAGTCCTTCATTTTTTCAGGGAGTGTTTCCAGTGGGTAAGAAGCTTTACGTCGGCAACTTGAGCTACAACGTGGACAAGAGCAACCTGGAGCAGATGTTTGCTCCGCACGGCACGGTGGTGTCGGCGCAGGTGATCACCGATCGCGATTCCGGGCGCTCCAAGGGCTTCGGCTTCGTCGAGATGGGCAGCGATCAGGAGGCGCAGGCCGCCATCGCCGCGCTCAACGGCAAGAATCTCGAGGGCCGTAACCTGACGGTGAACGAGGCCCGGCCGCAGGAAAAACGCGAGGGGGGCGGTGGCGGTTTCGGCGGCGGCGGTCGTGGTCGTGGTGGTGGCGGCGGATACGGTGGGGGCGGGGGTGGTGGTGGCGGATATGGCGGTGGTGGTGGCGGGGGCGGCGGACGCCGCTACTGATCGGCACCGGACGCGCCTGTCCCGGCGCGAGTAGCACGGCAGCGCCAGGAATTCCCGCACCGCGAGGTGCGGCGGCACGCCTGCCTGCAGCGAAAACGTGGCCCGTGCTTCAGTCCAGCGCGATGCCCGCCGCTTTGATGACCTTGTTCCACTTGGCGAGGTCGGAGCGCAGCGACTGCGCAAATTCCTGGGGGCTGTTGCCGAAGGGATCGACGGCAAGCCTGGCAAGCGCTTCTCGCACGGCCGGCGTGCGCAGGGATTCCATCAGGGTGGCGTGCAGGCGGGAGATCACCGCCGGCGGCGTGCCAGCCGGCGCCAGCACACCGTTCCACGACGTCATTTCGTAACCCGGGACGGTTTCCCCGATGCTCTGCAGGTCCGGCAGAGCCGTTGAGCGCTTCGCCGACGTGACGCCGAGCGCGCGCAGCTTCCCCGATTGCACCAGCGCGATCGCTCCGGGGATCGGCACGAACGTCATCTGCGAATGGCCGCCGGTGACGTCGGCCACCGCCGGCGCCGCGCCCTTGAACGGCACGTGGGTGATATCGACCTTGGCGAGGCTCAGGAACAGCAGCAGCGACAGGTGGTTCGAGCTGCCGACGCCCGCCGATGCCGAAGTCAGCTGGCCGGGTCTCGCCCTGGCGAGCGCCACCAGTTGCTTCACCGAGTTCACGGGCAGCGACGGGTGCGTCACCAGGATGTTCGGCGAAGTGGTGACCTGGCTTACCGCGATGAGGTCCTTCAGCACGTCGAAGCCGAGTTTCTGGTAGAGGCTCGGACCGATGGAGAGCGCGGTCGAGCCGAACAGCAGCGTGTAACCGTCGGGCGCGGCGCGCGCGACCGATTCCGACCCGATGTTGCCGCCGGCGCCGGCTCGATTGAGGATCACGACCGGCTGCTTCCACAACTCGCTCATGCGGTTCGCGAGCAGGCGCGCGACGGGGTCCACCGCGCCGCCAGCCGGGAACGGCACCACCATGGACACCTGCCGCTCGGGATAACTCTGCGCCCACGCCGACGTCGCCGCCATCGCGAGCGGCAACGCCAGCGCGATTGCGCAGGTTGTTTTCATCGCATATTCCCGTTATATGTTTCAAGTTCCAGGTTCCAGGTTCCAAGTTCAAAATCAAACCTTGAACCTTGAACCTTGAACCTAGAAATTTTGCTGGCCGCCGTCCACGTAGATCAGCTGACCGCTTATCATCGCCGCGCCGGGGCCGCACAGGAAGCGTACCGTGGTGGCGATCTCCTCCGGCTCGACGCGGCGCCCGAGCGGCACGCCGGACACGTCCGCGCGCGCCGAGCGGTCGGACGCGCGCGTGGTATTCATCTGGCCCGGAGCGACGCAGTTCACGCGTATCCGGTGCTCGCCCAGCTCCTTGGCGAGCGCCCGCGTCATGCCATGAAGCCCGAATTTTCCGACCGAGCCGTGCACCCGCCGCTTCGCGCCGGACAGCGCGCTCATGCCGCCGATGGTGACGATCGCGCCGCCGCCGGCCTTGATCAGGTGCGGCAGGCAGGCCTTGGCGCAGTGGAATGAGCCGTCGAGCGTGACCGAGATCAGGCTGCGCCATTCCTCGAAGCTCATGTCGATAAAAGGCGTTTCCTTGCGCACCGACGCGTTCAACACGAGGAAGTCGAGGCGGCCGAAGCGCTTCACCACCGCCTCGACCATCGCGTTCACCGCTTTCGGGTCCACGATATCGGCGATCCAGGCATCCGCCTGGCCGCCGGCCTTGCGTATCTCCTGCACCACCTTGTCGGCGTCTTCCCTCGATGTCCGCGCGTTGACCGCGACCGCGGCCCCGCCCTCAGCGAGCGCGAGCGCGATCGAGCGCCCGATGTTGCGCGAGGCGCCGGTGACCAGCGCCACCTTGCCCGCGAGTTCGTTTACCGTCGTCATTCATCTCTCCCTGATAGCAATAACAGGCCGCAGATTAGCGTAGAAAGACGTAAATGAAAATCACTATTTTGCCGCCGATGGACGCCGATGAACGCCGATAAGACCAACAGCAGAATCCAACTAAACCCACCCCCACCCTAACCCTCCCCCTGATGGGGAGGGATTCTTTTTTCCATGAAGGAAAGGGTTTGTTTATTTAATTCGCTCCGGGTTTTTATCGGCGTTTATCGGCGTTCATCGGCGGCTCGATCGGTTTTAGGTTACGATCCGCAGGAGAGAAGGAGAACGTCATGACCGTTTGGTGCAGGGTCTTCTGCGTGGTTGCGGCGGCACTGCTCGCACCGCTCGCTGGCGCGCAAAGCTACCCCAGCAAGCCGATACGGATGATCCTGTCCGTCCCTGCCGGAGCTACGCCCGACGTGACGGCGCGCCTGGTGATGCCAGGGTTGTCCCAGCTGCTGGGCCAGCCGCTGGTCGCGGACAATCGCGGCGGGGCGGGTGGGCTGATCGGCGCGGAGCTCGCGGCCAAGGC
>CAZCGD010000099.1:0-1848 GCA_964498105.1 uncultured Streptomycetaceae bacterium | reverse complement strand
CCGCCCGTTCTCCGGCAGGTCGTACCAGGTAATCCAGAGTGCTCGATCCAAGAGCGGCCTCGCAAGCGTCCGGCATTGGACAACGGGCGATTCTATAGGAATTGGTCGGCCTTAAAGCCGACCAATTCCTGGAGAAAAGCGCGTAAGATAGGCCGGCATCATACGGGGAGCGGGCAAGACCAATAACACGAGCCCGCAGCCGGCGCGTTCCGCCATGAAACGGTGCCGCCCCGGAAACTCAGCTCAGGCATGGCAGCCTTTTTTGTGCAGGGGGACTCATGGACGCCAGAGATCGTTCTTCGCGGGCGCCGATCGCGCGCCCGGTTCCGGAAAAATCAGGCATGGTTGAACCTGCCGCCGGCAGGATGAATCGCCGCACGTTTCTCGTGCGCGGCGCGGCGGTGACGGGGGTGGCTGCATCCGCCGGCCTTGCGACTGGCGCGAACGCGCAGGACCTGGCGGGACAGCCGTGGGAGCGCGTCTATGGCGCGGGGTTCACCGGCTACGGCCAGCCCGCGCGCTTCGAGCAGCCGGTCATGCGCCACATCATCAGGCCCTACGGCGACCTCGCGCCGGGATCGGGCGTGGCCCTGTCCCCGATCGAACGGCTGGAAGGCATCATCACGCCGAGTTCCCTGCACAACGTGCGCAACCACAGCGGCACGCCGGACATCGATCCGAAACAGCATCAATTGCTGTTGCACGGGCTGGTCGCCAGGCCGCTGATGTTTTCGATCGAGGCGCTGCTGGGTTACCCGATGACAACGCGCACGCATTTCCTCGAGTGCTCGGGCAACAGCAGCCGCGCGCTGTCGCCGCAGCCGGCGCAGGTGCCCGCCGGCGCCATGCACGGCAACATCGCGTGCAGCGAATGGACCGGCATCCCGTTGCGCGTTCTGCTCGAAGAAGCGGGCGTGCAGCCGCAGGCGAGGTGGCTGCTTGCGGAAGGCGCCGATTCTGCGCACATGAGCCGCAGCGTGCCGATTGAAAAAGCAATGGACGACGCGATGATCGGGCTGTATCAGAACGGCGAGCGCCTGCGCCCCGAGCAGGGCTACCCGGTGCGCCTGCTGCTGCCCGGCTGGGAAGGCAACATGAGCGTGAAATGGCTGCGCCGCATCAAGCTCACCGAGGCGCCGACCTACACCAAGGACGAAACCTCCAAGTACACCGACCTGCAGCCCGACGGGCGCGCGCAGCAGTTCACCTTCGAAATGGGCGTGAAGTCGGTGATCACCAAGCCCTCGTCCACCATGAAACTGCCGCGCACCGGATTCTACGAGATCTCCGGCATCGCCTGGAGCGGCGCGGGGCGCATCCGCCGCGTCGAAGTTTCCACCGACGGCGGCGCCACCTGGACCGACGCGGCGCTTACCGGAGAGGAGCGCCCGAAGAGCCTGGTACGTTTTCGCCTGCCCTGGGAATGGATGGGCAAGGAAGCGGTGCTGCAGAGCCGCGCCACCGACGAAAAGGGACAAGTGCAGCCGACGCGCAAAGCGTGGCGCGCACAATATTCGTTAACTAATGTCTATCACAACCACTCGATCGTGAGCTGGTCGGTGGGCGCAGACGGGAGCGTGAAAAATGTCTACGTTTGAACGCAACGCTGCCGTCGTCGCGATCGCGGTTGCCGCGCTCGCGGCCTGCGCGAGCCAGCCACCGGCGCCGGGCCGGCTGCCAGCGCATGGTGTGGCGGTGAGCGCCGCTGAGATCGCGCGCTGGGACATCAGCATTCCGCCGAGCGGAGCCGGGCTGCCGGCCGGCAGCGGAGACGCAAAGCGTGGCGAGGCCGTATACGTCGCGCAATGCCAGGCGTGCCACGGCCCGAAAGGCGCGGGCAAGCCCGCC
>CAZCGD010000098.1:0-2160 GCA_964498105.1 uncultured Streptomycetaceae bacterium | reverse complement strand
CGGAGCGTGTCAATGACTTTGAGACACCGGGTTGCATGAATTTAGTGTCGAAGAATGGGTGTTTTTTGCGGTGGTGGTCTCCTGTTTTGGTCGGTTAATCCAGACGGCGGTTGGCAACCTGGGGGGTTGAGGGGCCCTTCCCTTGAAACGGTTTGGATGGGCCTGGAATGCGACGTTGAGGACGTCCGCGCGTTGCGCGAAGAGGGTTTGTGCGCGGCCGTAGTGAATGCTCTCCGGGGTCATGAAGCCGATGCCGGAGTGGCAGTGGGTGCCGTTGTACCACTGGAAGAAGTGCTGGCAGTGGGCGCGCGCATCCTCGATGCTGCCGAAGCGTTCGGGGAACTCGGGGCGGTATTTGAGCGTTTTGAATTGCGCCTCCGAATACGGATTGTCGTCGGAGACGTGGGGCCGGCTGTGGGTCTTGGCGACCTCCAGATCGACGAGCAAAGCGGCCACGGGTTTGCTTCGCATGCTGGTGCCGCGATCCGCGTGCAAGGTGAGCGTACCCGCAGCGATGTTATGTTTGGCAACCGTATCGGCGATCAGTTGTTCGGCAAGATGGGCCGCTTCACGCAGGGCGATCATCCAGCCCACGACGTAGCGGCTGAAGATATCGAGGATCACGTACAGGTGATAGCAGCTCCACTTGACCGGGCCTTTGAGCTTGGTGATGTCCCAGCTCCAGACCTCGTTGGGCTGCACCGCCAGCAGTTCAGGTTTGACGTAAGCCGGGTGGACACGTTGATTGCGCCGCTCGCCCGACTGGCCTTGGCCTTCGAGCAGCCGGTACATGGTGCGCACCGAGCCTAGGTAGCGGCCCTCATCGAGTAGCTGCGCGTAGACGGTGCGCGGGGCGCAGTCGGCAAAGCGCTCGCTGTACAAAACATCGAGCAGCGTGCGCCGCTCGGACTTGCTCAATGCCAGTGGCGCCCGGGACCGAGGCGTGATTTGCGTGGGCGAGTTGAGCAGGTGGCGGCGCCGGGCGTCTTGGCGATAGATCCCGGCCCGGCTGACGCGCAAGACGGCACACGCGGGGGCGAGTCCGATTGCGGGTGCCAATATGTTCAAGGCGCTCATCAGGATCTCTCGTCCGGGTCCTCGGCCGTGGGCAGTCCGAGTAAGGTGCAGAGTTTTTTTTGGACATCGATGATGGTGTGGGCGGTCGCGAGTTTGCGACGCAGGCGCTCGTTCTCGCGGGTGAGTTCGGCCACGTGCCGGGCTTCGGCGATAGCAGGGTCAGCTTTGCGTCCGCGTTTTTGCGGCGCCAGCGCGGCGTGCTCGGTGGCCTCGCGCCGTTTGCGCCACGTTGCCAGCTGCGAGGAATAGATGCCTTCGCGACGTAACAGCGCACCGATCTCACCGGTTTTGCTACAGCGGTCCGCCGCGGCCAGAATTCGATGCCTTTGACTCGATGAGAACTGTCGCCGTTTGGCAGTGGCTGCTACTTCCGGGCTCGGTGGTGAAGCAACTGATGACGCATCATCCATCGCAGCAGCGGACTGATCTACCTTCATTGGGACTTTCATTTGAGGAACTGCCATGATTCGAACCTACCCTTTCTACTCTAATTGGTCAGAGGTAGGTGTCTCACTTCATATTGGCACAGGGGGAACGCGCCATTGGGCTCGCAACGCAAGCTTGCGAATTGACCTCATGGAATGTTGCAAGCTACTTAGATACTCTGGCAGCCGCAAATGCAGAAGCGGGCCAATTTTCAGAAGCGATACGTTGGCAAGAGAAGTCGCTTGAGTTCCCGGAGTTCGTCAAGGCAAGCGGCTCTCAGGCGCGAGAAAGACTGAACCTCTACCGCTCTGGTAAGCCCTATCGCGAATAATACTCCGATCGTGACTCTAGAATTGGCTCGCGCGTTCCGTCATATCTGCGTCGTGCCTCATGAGCAATAAGTAAAAGCTGCAATCTAATCGCGATCGCACCCGACGCGCGAGTGCACGTGGGTAAGCCGCACGTTTGAATCTGAGTGTCTGCTTCGGGTCGGAAGTTGCCGTTCGGACATTGCCTGTTTGATCGTGTCGAAGCTGCTACAGACGACGTGAAGAAGGCCTACTTCATCGCCTCGGGGTGCAGGTGTCCTTCATCCTTGGCCTTTCACCCTTCACGCCTTCGCTACATATTCGGATAATTCGGCCCACCGCCGCCTTC
>CAZCGD010000097.1:0-3645 GCA_964498105.1 uncultured Streptomycetaceae bacterium | reverse complement strand
CGCCGCAGCCTCGGTCGCGAGATTGCCGTTGGAGCCCGGCCGGTTGTCCACCACCACGGTCTGGCCCAGAAACTCGGCGAGCTTCGGCGCGATCACGCGCGCGAGGTTGTCGGTCGCGCCCCCGGGTGGGTTCGGCACCAGCAGCCGCACGGGCCGCGCCGGGTATTGCTGCGCGGACGCAGCAGCAATACCAAGGCAAAAGGCAAAAGGGAAAAGGGGAAAGGCCAAATACCGAAGAAGCTTCACTGGAAGTCTCGTTCCGTTCACTGCGTTTCCATTAGAAAGCACGGGGCACGGCCCGTACAGCGGTTCTCATGCTTCTCACTTTTGCCTTTTGCCTTTTCCCTTTTCCCTTGCCGTTATGCCGGCTCTTCAAAGAGCGCCACCGCCATCGCCGCCGTCATGGGCAGGTAGTAGTTCTGGTGGATTTTCTTCGTGTGCTCGGACAGCGCACCACGCATCGCCAGCCACATCACCTCCTCGGCCCCTTCCGTGCCGCCGAGCCGGATGTAGTCCGCATGCGTCATCGCGGTGAGCGCACGCGGATCGCGCTCGATCAGATCGAGGAACTTCATGTCCCATTCCTCGTTGTTAAAGCCGGCGCGCTCGCCGTTCATCTGGTGCGAGAGCCCCCCGGTGCCGACCACGACCACCTTCAGGTCCTCCGTGTACGACTCCACCGCACGCCGCACCGCCTGGCCGAGCTTGTAGCACCTGAGCGGCGTCGGCAGTGGATGCTGGAGCACGTTGATCTCGATCGGAACGATGCGGCCAGGCCAGTCCGGCGCCGGCGGCCAGAACATGGTGAGCGGCGAGTGGCAGCCATGGTCGATCGGCAAATCCTGGAACACAGAGATGTCGAACTCCTCGTTCACCAGCGATTCCGCCATGTGCCTGGCGAGCGCCGGGTGCCCCTTCAGCGGCGGCACCGGCCGCGGCCCCATGCCTTCATCGGCGATCGGGTACTCCGCGCTGACGCCGAGTGCGAACGTCGGGTAGTGGTCGAAGAAGAAGGTCGTCGCGTGATCGTTGTAGAAGAACACCAGCACGTCGGGCCTGCGCTCGGCGAGCCAGCGCGCGACCGGCTCGTAGCCCTTGAACAGCGGCGCCCAGTCCGGATCGTTGCGCTTGCCCCGGTCGTAGGCCATCGCGATCGTGGGCACGTGGGAGGTGCCGATGCCGCCGATGATGCGTGCCATAAGGATTCCCGCTGCCGGTTGACTAAGTCAAAAACCGCTTTCCGTGGCTATTCTTTAGACCGGTTCCCAGTCACTGCGTGTCGACGAATTCGAACTCGGCTACCACCACGTGATGGTCGGAAGCCGGCGTGGGCTTGACGGCGTGGCGCACCGGGCGCAGATGGCGGCTGTAGAAAACATGATCGAGCACCAGCGGCTGCCGGCGCCAGGTGACTTTGTCCGTCTGCACCGTCCGGTAACCGGCGGCGAGGAACTGGCGGGACAACGCCTCGTGGCTGGCCTCGTTGAAATCGCCGCCGAGCACCGTGGGACCCTCGAACTCCCCCAGCGCGTCGATGACGAGTTGGCGCTGCTGCGGATGGTCTCCGGTGCCGGTACGCATCATGAAGAACGCGAGCAGGTGCGTATTGAACACGCGCAGTTCCCGCCCGGCCACGGTGACAGTGGCTCCCAGCAGCATGCGGTCGGTCGGTGTTTTCCACTCGCCCCTGAACTCGAACTCGACCGGGGGCGAAGGCAGCACGCGCTGCACGGTCTCGCGCAGCCGTGTCTTCGAAAAGATGGCAAGCCCGATGCCAAAGGGAAGCTCGCGCGGGTCCGCTTGTGGATAGGCGAAAAAGCCGTCATAGCCAGCGAGCGCAGCGCGCAGCCGCGTGTAGTTGGGCGGCGGGATGGCCTGCGCGCCGCCGGGGCCCGCCTGCTCCACCTCCTGCAGCAGCACGATGTCGGCGTCGTGGCTGCGGATCTCGCCTATCGTCAGGTCAAGGTTGACGGGCGCGTGGTCGGGATAGGTGTCGTCCCACGCTTGCCCGAACTGCATGTTGAACTGAACGATCTTGAAGGTCTTCATTGGCGTCGCGGCGCGCCGGGCGCCAAACGCCAATATAACATCGCGGCAGTCGGAAGACGGAGAAGCGTTGTGACTGCGAAGCGGAGCCTCGTCCTTATTGCGCGCGTATCGCGGCACGCCGCCTGAACATGACGATCGTCGCGATCGCGACCACCAGCAACGCGGCGATCGCGGCGAACTGCCAGACCGGCCAGCAGTCCGTCAGCCCAAGCGTGCCGACCGTGCACGAGCGCACGTAATCGATGATGAATCCCCTGTCTCCCAACTTCTGACTCCGCTCTTTTGACGACGAGCTAGGCTAACACCGGCCCGGCGCGACGCCCACGGCACTCCGTCACGTGATCGGAAAAAACGGCATGACTCCAGGAGTTTGTCGGGCGCGAAGCTGACAAAATACCATAGTCAAATCCTCCTGCGAAGAAAATCCGACAGGCTGCTGGCGAGAGTTCATCCCCTGACGCTTTCGAGCAGCAGCAGGAGGCCGCCCAGGATAGCGATGCCGTTGAGCAGCATCAAGCGGGTGGTGTTGCGCCGTGCCGCACCGGTAAAAAAGGCGCCGGCGGCCGCGACGGAACGGATGAACCGGCCGTTCGACCCGGAGCGCCGCGCGCGGCCGTCGCAGATCGGGCACATCGTATTCAACATCCCCAGGCTGGAGATCGACAAGGTGCTGGCGTTCTACCTCGAGCGCCTGCAGTTCCGCCTCACCGACTGCGCGCTCGACACCGGCATCAATCCAGCTTGGCGCCGGAGAGCCTGACCACCCGCGCGTAGCGCTCCAGGTCGCGGCGGACGAAGGCGGCGAATTCCTCCGGGCTGTTGCCGACGGCGTCGGCACCGAGCACCGTGAATTGCGCCTGGATCTCGGGCGAGCGCACGATTTTCACCACCGCTTCGTTCAGGCGCGCGACGATCCGCGGCGGTGTCCGCGCCGGCACGAACAGCCCGAACCAGTTCTCCGATTCGTAACCCGGCACGCCCGCCTCGCTGATGGTGGGAACGTCGGGCAACTGTGACGAGCGCTTGCTGCTCGAGATGCCGAGCACCTGCACCCGCCCCGCCCTGATGTGCGCGACGATCGGGGCGATCGAGTTGAACATCATGTTCATATGCCCGGCCAGCACGTCGGTGACCGCCTGCGGCGCGCCCTTGTACGGCACGTGGACGATATCGACGCCCGCCATCTGCTTGAACAACTCCATCGCCAGGTGATTGGCGACGCCGTTGCCGGCCGAAGCGTAGTTGAGTTTTCCCGGCTGCGCCCGGGCGAGCGCAATCAACTCCTTGACCGTCTTCGCCGGCACGGAGGAATGCGTAATCAGCACAAACGGTCCGACCGAGATCAGGCTGACCGGAATGAAATCCCGCAACGTGTCGTACGGCACCTTTCGCAGGTGCGGCAGTATCGTCAGCGCGCCCGGGCTGCTGATAAACAGCGTGTAGCCATCGGGAGCTGCCTTGGCCGCGAGCTCCGCGCCGATCAGCCCACCCGCCCCGCCGCGATTGTCCGCGACCAGCGGCTGGCCCAGCAGCTGGGACAACCCTGGCATCACCAGGCGCGCCGTCACGTCGGGCGTAGCTCCGGCAGGGACGGAC
>CAZCGD010000096.1:0-18744 GCA_964498105.1 uncultured Streptomycetaceae bacterium | reverse complement strand
GTAGCCGGAGCGCACGATGACTTTCACGTCCTCGCCGCCGAGGCGGCGCGAGGTGCGGCAGCAGTCCATCGCGGTGTTGCCGCCGCCGAGGACGATTACGCGCTTGCCGATCTTGCTGACGTGCTCGAAGGACACGCTGGACAGCCAGTCGATGCCGATATGGATGTTGGCGGCGGCCTCCGTGCGGCCGGGAACGTCGAGGTTGCGGCCGCGCGGCGCGCCGCTGCCGACGAAAATCGCGTCGTAGCCTTCGTTGAGCAGTGTCTTCAAGCTGCCAATCTTCACGCCGCCCTTGAACTCGACGCCGAGGTTGAGGATATAGCCCGTTTCCTCGTCAATGACCTCCATCGGCAGTCGAAAGCGCGGGATCTGCGACCAGATCATGCCGCCGGCGCGCGGGTCCTGGTCGAATAGGGTGACCGAATAGCCGAGCGGGGCGAGGTCGCGGGCGACCGTGAGGGACGAGGGGCCGGCGCCGATACAGGCGACGCGCTTGCCGTTCTTCTGTTTGGGCGGCTTGGGCAGGCGGTCGCGGATATCTTCCTTGTTATCCGCAGCCACGCGCTTCAAACGGCAGATCGCCACTGGCTCCGGCTTCTCGGTGTTGCGATCCTCGACGCGACCGCGCCGGCACGCCGGCTCGCATGGCCGGTCGCAGGTGCGGCCGAGGATGCCGGGAAAAACATTCGATTCCCAGTTCACCATGTAGGCGTCGCCGTAGCGGCCTGCTGCGATTAGCCGGATGTATTCGGGAACCGGGGTGTGGGCCGGGCATGCCCACTGGCAATCTACGACTTTATGAAAATAGTCGGGTGCACCAATGTCGGTGGGTTTCATCCAGATCCTTTGGCACGGCTGGTCTTGCTTTAACGGCCCGGCGGCTCTACCGATGACACGCCCACAATCTAGAGAGCGACGTAAATGTTACGCCTAAGTAGGCGTTTTGTATAGGCTTTATGGAATAACGCCAGCACGTTTTGTGCACGGCAGCGCAAAGTTTCGGGATGGTCACGGTCGGGTGGGATGGGTCAATCTGGTCCCCCTGGCCCCCAACAAGGCGTTTTGGGACAAAGACTTATTCAATCAGTGTCCCGCTGTCCGCAGCATGATATCGAGTTGGGCCTGGCTGTAGCCGTTCATGCGCTGGTTGCCGACCAGGATGATCGGGACGCCGCGGCCCCGGAGTTCCCGGTATTCCTGCTTGCCTTGCGCTGATTTCTCCACGTCGAGATCTTCGAACGGAATTCCCCTGCTGGTCAGGTAAGCGCGGGCCTGTCTGCAGTAGCCGCACCAAGTGGTGGTCAGCAGCTTGACGCGGCCTTTGGCGGCGGCCGGCTGACTGGACTGGGCCGCGGGGGTGGATTTTTCCAGGGTAGAAACGACCGCCGGGCCCGCATAGGACTCGATCTTGATCACGGCGGCCTTCGCCTTGTCCTGGTCCGGCGCTTTGTCGGAATAATGGATCCGCCCCTGCTCGTCGGTCCACTTGTAGAGCTGTGCCTGCACCGGCGGCCATGCGAGGCAGGCAACGATCAGGAGCAGAAAGCCGGTCGCGATGGCGCGCATGGCGCGGCTCAGCTGAACGCCTGGATACCGGTCTGGGCGCGTCCGAGAATCAGCGCATGGATGTCGTGCGTGCCCTCGTAGGTATTGACCGTTTCCAGGTTGAGCATGTGGCGGATGACGTGGAACTCGTCGGAAATGCCGTTGGCGCCGTGCATGTCACGGGCGACGCGCGCGATGTCGAGCGACTTGCCGCACGAATTGCGCTTGGCGAGCGAGATCATTTCGGGGGTGGCGCGCCCTTCGTCCATCAGGCGGCCGAGGCGCAGCACTGCCTGCAATCCGAGAGCGATCTCGGTCTGCATGTTGGCGAGCTTCAATTGCACGAGTTGATTGGCGGCAAGCGGCCGCCCGAACTGCTTGCGCTCCATGACGTAGTTGCGCGCTGCGTGCCAGCAGAACTCCGCGGCGCCCAGCGCGCCCCAGGCGATGCCGTAGCGTGCCTTGTTGAGGCAACTGAACGGGCCCTTGAGCCCCGATACGCCGGGCAGCAGGTTCTCCGCGGGGATATGCACCTGGTCCATGACGACTTCGCCGGTGACCGACGCGCGCAAGCTCAGCTTGCCCTGGATTTTCGGCGCCGACAGCCCCTTCATGCCTTTCTCGAGCAGGAAGCCGCGGATCTCGCCGCTGTCGTCCTTCGCCCAGATCAGGAACACGTCGGCGACCGGAGCGTTGCTGATCCACATCTTGGCCCCGCTGACCACGTAACCGTCGTCGGTCTTTTTCGCCCGGGTCACCATGCTCGCGGGATCGGACCCGGAATTGGGCTCGGTGAGGCCGAAACAGCCCAGCCATTCGCCGGTGGCGAGTTTCGGCAGATACTTCTTGCGGTGGGCTTCGGAGCCGAACTCGTGGATCGGGTGCATGACCAGGCTCGACTGGACCGACAGCGCGGAACGGTAGCTGCTGTCCACGCGCTCCACTTCGCGCGCCACCAGTCCGTAGCAGACGTGGTTCACGCCGGCGCAGCCGTAGCCTGAAATGGTCGCGCCGAGAAAACCGAGACGGCCCATCTCGACCATGATTTCGCGGTCGAAGCGCTCCTTGCGGCTCGCTTCCAGTATCCGCGGCTGCAGCTTTTCCTGGCAGTAGTCGCGCGCGGTGTCGCGCGCCATGCGCTCGTCGTCCGTCAGTTGCTCGTCGAGCATCAGCGGATCGTCCCACTGAAACGCAGGTTTGGTGGTCGGGATCGGCGCGGTCATGGGTCTTGCTCCTGAAACGACGTGGCTATTGTAAGCTCCGGTTCGGTCTGCAGGACAGTTCAGGTTACCCGTTGCGAGCCGCCCCTTACGCCTTGCGCGGCGGTTCGATGGTCCCCATGTGGAACGGGTAGGCGCCGTTGCGGCGGTCCTGGTAGTAATGAGTGAGGGTATTGCGCACGCTGGCGAAGGCGATGCTGTCCCAGGGTATTTCGCTCTCCGCGAACAGCCTGACTTCGAGGGTCTCGGCGCCGGGACTTACGTCAACATCGAGCAGGCGGGCGCGGAACAGGATGTAGACCTGGTTGATATGAGGAATGTTGTACAGCGCGTAGAGAGAGCCGATCTCCACCCGGGCATTCGCTTCCTCCAGCGTTTCGCGGAGCGCGCCCTGGAAGGTGGTCTCGCCGTTCTCCATGTAGCCGGCGGGCACCGTCCACAGGCCGTGGCGGGGCTCGATGGCGCGGCGGCACAGCAGGATCCGGTCTTCCCATTCGGGTATGCAGCCCACCACCATGCGCGGATTCTGGTAGTGAATCGCGTGGCAGCCGTCGCACACGTGGCGGGGCAGGGTATCACCAGGCGGCACGCGCAAGTGCACGGCGGCGCCGCAATTACTGCAGAATCTCATGGCAATGTTAGGCGCTCTGGGTATGACTATACGGTAACATTTCGGCGTCGCAATAGCTCCATCGTCTCCAGCGTCCGGTGATCCGAGCCCCACTTCTGATTCTTGTCACGCTCGCCTGTTCCGCTCTCGCGGGGGCGGGTGCGTCCGCCGCAACGCTTGCGCCCGGCGACCACGAGTTCGAGATTGCCCATCAGCAACTTCGCCGCAGCTACCTCGTCAGGGTTCCGCCACAAGCGGCGGCCGGAAACCCACTGCCAGTCGTGATCAATTTTCACGGCGGCGGCGGGCATGCGGAGGTTCAGAAGCAGTACTCACGCATGGATGCCGCCGCCGACCGGGACGGCTACATCGCGGCCTATCCCAACGGTAGCGGGGGAATCGGCGGACGGCTGCTGACGTGGAACGCCGGGTCCTGCTGCGGACCGGCAGCGGTGAGCCGGGTAGACGACGTTGGTTTTTCGCTGGCGCTGCTCGATGACATCTCGAAGCGCGTGCCAATAGATCGCACGCGGGTATATGCAACCGGCTTGTCGAACGGCTCGATGATGGCGTATCGCCTGGCGGCCGAGGCGCCCGAGCGCATTGCCGCGGTGGCCGGAGTGGCTGGCGCAATGACGCTGCCGCGCTTTGCGCCACGGCTGGCGGTGCCGGTGCTGCATGTCCACAGCGTGGATGACGAGCGCGCATTGTACGGCGGCGGTCTCGGGCCCGCATTCCCATTTACCAACACGCGGGTCTTGCACCAGCCGGTGGATGACATGATCGCGCAATGGCTCGCACACGACGACTGTCCCAGGCAGCCACAGGTCGCGGCGCCGGTCAGTGGCAAGCCCGATCGGCCGGATGTGTCGCACACTGCGACGCGCTACACCTACGCTCCGTGCCGCGATGGCACCGAAGTCATTCTGTGGAAGCTCACGGGGGCCGGGCACGTCTGGCCGGGCGGCATCCAGAACTACCTGCCGCTGTTGCTCGGGCCCGGCACCACGGTGATCGACGTTAACGCCGAAATGTGGCGGTTTTTTTCCCGCTTTCGGCGGTGACAAGCGGTGACAAGCGGTGAACGATGAACAGTAATCGGTGAACAGTGGACAGCGAACGGTGAACGGCAGGCGGTCCAGGTTTTTTGTTACCGTTTACTGAGCACTGTTTTCTGTTCACCCGCTCCTGGAGAGTGCTTGAAGGGACTGCGCTCGCTCAGTTCGTCAAAATAGTGTTCGAGGCCTTTTGTTTCGCGCGCAAGAAACTGCTCGACCGCCGCCGCGAATTCCGGGTGCGCGAGCCAGTGCGCCGAGCAGGTCTCGACCGGCATCAGGCCGCGCGCCAACTTGTGCTCGCCCCGTGAGCCGCCCTCGAAGGCCGCGATGCCGCGGGCGATGCAATACTCGATGCCCTGGTAGTAGCAGGTTTCGAAATGCAGCGCGGGATGATGTTGCAGCGCGCCCCAGTAGCGCCCGCACAGGCGGCCCGAATCGCGAATGTTGAGGGACGCCGCGATGGGGGCGCCGTCCCGTTCCGCGACGATCAATACCATGTGCTGCGGCAGGGTCTTGCCGATGCGGCAGAAGAACTCGAGATTGAGGTACGGACTGGATTGATGCTCGCGGTAGGTCTGCCGGTAGCAGCGGTGCAGAAATGACCAGTCCCGCTCGGTAATCTCGTCGCCCTCCAGCCACTTGCAGCGGATGCCGGCGTCGCCGACCCGGCGGCGTTCCTGTTTCACTTTTTTCCGCTTATCGTGGCTGAAGGCGCGGAGGAATTCCTCGAAGGTGCCGTAGCCGCGGTTGGCCCAGTGAAACTGCACGGTGGTCCGCGGCATCATGCCGTGGGCAACCATCCGCTGCGTCTCTTCGCGCACGGCAAACAGGCAGTGCAGGGAGGACACCTGCAGCGCGCGCGCCAGTTCGAGCGCTCCCGCGATCAGCAGTTCACGATCGGCGTCGGTCTCCGCGAGCAGCCGCGTGCCGGCGACCGGCGTGAACGGTACCGCCGACAACAGCT
Source organism: uncultured Streptomycetaceae bacterium (assembly GCA_964498105.1). Classification (GTDB taxonomy): domain Bacteria; phylum Pseudomonadota; class Gammaproteobacteria; order Burkholderiales; family SG8-41; genus SG8-41. Next base: position 13,347 of record CAZCGD010000096.1, on the reverse strand, counting down.
TGGGATAGTAGGCTACCCCGTGCCGGTGATAGGCGTCGGCCCATGCCCAGTCGAACACGTACTCGCCGTAGGAATGAGTCTTGAGGTAGAGCGGCATCGCGCCGGCGAGGCGGCTACCCCGCTTCAGGAGCAGGTACTGCGGCGTCCAGCCGGTCGCGCTGCTCGCGCAGCCGGTCTCATGCAGCGCCGACAGGAATTCGTGGCTCAGGAACACCGCGCCGCCCGCCAGGCGGTTCCAGTCTGCGGCGGGCACGCCGGCGAGCGTATCGACGACTTCTATCGCTGTCGTCGTGTTGCCGCCGGGAGCGTGCGCCGGTTTTTTTCCTGCCTGCATCGGGGGTGGCACGATGATATATTAGCAACATGAAAATTGCGATTGCGCAGATCAACGCGACCGTCGGCGATTTGACCGGCAACGTCGCGCGCATCGTCGAATTCGCCGCGCGCGCGCGGGGCGAGGGCGCCACCCTCATGGTGACGCCGGAACTTGCCCTCTGCGGTTATCCGCCCGAGGACCTGTTGTTGCGCGAGGATTTTCTCGCGGCCTGCGACCAGGCGCTGCTGGATCTTGCCGCCCGCGCGGGGAATGTGACACTGGTGGTCGGGCACCCGCGCGTCAGCGACGGCAAGCGCTACAACTCCGCCTCCATAATCAGGGACGGCAGGGTGGCCGGCATCTACGACAAGCAGCGCTTGCCGAACTACACCGTGTTCGACGAGGAGCGCTACTTCGAACCGGGGGGCGCGCCGTGCGTGTTCGGCGTCGACGGCGTCAGCTTCGGCGTCAACATCTGCGAAGATGCCTGGGGCGCTCTCGGGCCGGCCACCGCGCGCGGGCGTGGCGACCTCGGCGACGGGCGTGTCGGCATCAATATCTGCGCCGACTCGCGGAATGCCACGGCGCCGCGCGCTGCGCGCGAGGCCGGCGCCAACGTCCTGCTGGTGCTGAACGCTTCCCCCTATCATTTGGACAAGCAGCGCGTGCGCTACGACGTGATGCGCGAGCGCGTGGTGGAAACCGGCATGGCGCTGATTTTCGCCAACCTGGTCGGCGGGCAGGACGAACTGGTGTTCGACGGCGGTTCGTTCGTGCTGAACCGCAGCGGCGTGCTGACTCACCAGCTGCCCCTCTTCAGGGAGGCGCTGGGGCTGGTCACACTCACTGACGGCGACCCGCAGGCCGGGGAGATCGCCGGACCCCTCTCGCAGGACGCGGAAGTCTACGGCGCGCTCATCACCGGCGTGCGCGACTACATCAACAAGAATGGGTTCCCGGGAGTGCTCATCGGCCTATCGGGCGGCATCGACTCGGCACTGACCCTGGCGGTGGCGGTGGACGCGTTGGGCGCAGAGCGTGTGCGGGCGGTGATGATGCCCTCCCAATACACCGCCGGGATGAGCGTGGAGGATGCGGCTGCCGAGGCGAAGGCGCTCAACGTGCGCTACACCGAGATCCCGATCAAGCCGCTCTTCGATACGTTTCTCAAGTCGCTCTCCGGGGAGTTCAGGGGGCTCGCTGCCGACGCCACGGAAGAGAACCTGCAGTCGCGCATCCGCGGCACGCTGCTGATGGCGCTGTCCAACAAGACCGGCGCCCTCGTCCTGACCACCGGCAACAAGAGCGAGATGGGCACCGGCTATGCCACGCTGTACGGGGACATGGCGGGAGGATTCGCCGTATTGAAGGACATCAACAAGCAACTGGTCTACCGGCTGGCGCACTACCGCAACAGCATCGCGTCCGTTATACCGCAGCGCGTCATCGAGCGGGCGCCGTCGGCCGAGCTGCGCCCGGACCAGACCGACCAGGACAGCCTGCCGCCGTATCCGGTGCTGGACGCCATCATGGAGGCCTATGTGGAAGGCGACGCGAGCCCCCGGGAAATCGTGGCGCGCGGCTATCCCGTGGCGGACGTGGAACGGGTGGTGCGCCTGGTGCGCGGCAGCGAGTACAAGCGGCGCCAGTCCCCGGTCGGCGTCCGCATCACGCCGCGCGGGTTTGGCAAGGACTGGCGTTTCCCGATCACCAACAAGTTCCGGCACCGGTTCGATTAGGATTTCGTCGGTCTAAAGCCGACAAATTCCTGCCTGTGCTATCCTTATTTCCCGCACCGGATGAGGGGAGGGCCCATGAAAAAAATAGAAGCCATATTCAAACCGTTCAAACTCGATGAAGTCCGCGAGGCGCTGTCCGAGCTCGGGGTCAGCGGGTTGACGGTCACGGAAGTAAAGGGGTTTGGCAGGCAGAAAGGCCATACCGAGCTCTACCGGGGAGCGGAATACGTCGTCGATTTCCTGCCCAAGGTGAAGGTCGAAGTGGTGATTCCCGACAAGCTGCTCGAAGGCGCGATCGATGCCATCGTCAAATCAGCGCGCACCGGCAAGATCGGTGACGGCAAGATTTTCGTCAGCAACGTCGAGCAGGTGCTGCGCATCCGCACCGGCGAAACCGACGAAGCGGCCATCTAGACCCCAATGATGAATGTTGAATGTTGAATGTTGAATGTTGAATGATGAATGATGAATGATGAGCCGCTAAGGCCGCTGCTCACTGATACTCGTTCATCGTTCCGCGTTCCTCGATCCGCCCTTCAGTAGTACGACCACCGCGCCGCCGCCGCCATCGGCACTGCGCGCCTGGCAGAACGCCAGTATTTCGTCCCGTTGTATCAGCCAGGCGCCCAGCTTGCGCTTCAACACCGGCTCGCGGTTTTTCGAGCGCAATCCCTTGCCGTGGATGATTCGCAGGCAGCGCAGCCCGTGGCGGACGCTTCGGTTGAGGAATTCTTTCAGGGCTGAGCGCGCTTGCTCGACCGTGAGCCCATGCAGGTCCAGTTCGTCCTGCGTCACCCAGTGCCCGCGGCGCAGCTTGCCCAGGGTCTGCGCGCCGACCCCGTTGCGTGCGTAGGAAAGTTCTTCTCCGGTTTCCATCCCGGCGTCCCAGGCGACCTGGCCGCTGAGGCTCTCTGTCAGCGCTTCACGCTCATCGCGCAGGCGCTGCGCGGGAACCGGTTGCGGCAACAGGCGCCCGTGTTCGATCCGTGCCGGTCCCGTCAAGGGAACTACGTCAGCCACCGACGCGCGGAACAACTCCGCTTCGGCGGGATCCAGGGCCGGCTTGCGCGGTTTCTTCATTCAGCCTGTCGGCTCCGCGATAACCAGGACCGACTGCCCCTGCATACACGCCAATCGTTCACGACACGCAGTCCGACAGGCTGCTAGGTCAGCCCGCGGCTTTCCAGGTATTTTTGCGCGTCGAGCGCCGCCATGCAGCCGGTGCCGGCGCTGGTGACCGCCTGGCGGTAGACGTGATCCTGCACGTCGCCCGCAGCGAAAACGCCGGGAATGCTGGTGGCGGTGGCGCCGCCCTCCAGCCCGGTCCTGGTAATGATGTAGCCGTTCTTCATGTCGAGCTGTCCGGCGAAGATCTCCGTGTTGGGGCGGTGTCCGATGGCGATGAAAACGCCCTTGAGGGTTTTATCCATGACCGTGTTGGTCTTCATGCCTTTCACGCGCATGCCGGTGACGCCGCTGTTGTCGCCCGTCACCTCTTCCAGCACGTGGTCCCACAGGATATCGGCTTTGCCCGCCGCGACTTTTTCCTTGAGCTTGTCAACGAGTATGGCCTCGGCGCGGAACTTGTCGCGGCGATGCACCACCGTGACGTGCTGGGCGATATTGGACAGGTACAGTGCTTCCTCGACCGCCGTATTGCCGCCGCCGATCACGGCCACGTCCTGCCCCTTGTAGAAAAATCCGTCGCAAGTGGCGCAGCCGGAAACGCCACGCCCCATGAATTTCTGCTCCGAGGGCAGGCCCAGGTACATCGCGGACGCGCCGGTGGCGATGATGAGCGCGTCGGCAGTGTAAGTGCCCTGGTCGCCGACCACGGCGATGGGCGAATGCTTGAGCCGGGCCGTGTGTATGTGATCGAAGATGATCTCGGTGCCGAATCGCTCCACATGCTTCTGGAAGCGCTCCATCAGCTCCGGCCCTTGAACGCCCGTCGCGTCCGCCGGCCAGTTATCCACGTCGGTGGTGGTCATCAACTGGCCGCCCTGGGCGAGGCCGGTGATCAATACCGGTTTCAGGTTGGCGCGCGCGGCGTACACGGCTGCCGTGTAGCCGGCGGGGCCGGAACCGAGGATCAGGACGCGGGCGTGCTTGGGCGCGGTTGCCATAAGGCTGATATGGGAATTAATCTCAAAAAAGCAACACTTTAGCAGAATGCCCTGCAACCGCGGGTTTCGCGGTGGTTCCGGCCCCGTCAGCAGGCACGTTTCGACAAAGCCCGCCCCGGAGTTGGCGGGTCCCGGCGTGACGCCAGACGCTTGATCTGGCAGACTAGCAGGCAGTTCCCGCGGCGCCGACCGGCGCCGTGAGCAGAACCAGAACGCAGGGTTGCGAAATCATGCCGGCACAGTTTGTCATGAACCCCCAGATCCTGAAGGGGGTCCCGCTTTTTTCCGCATTTTCCGACGCACAGATCAGCCAGTTGTTGACTTGCGTGCAGCACCGCAGTTATCCCCGCAATTCTTTCATACTGCGCGCGGGCGAAGAAACCGACGCCCTCTACATCATCCTGTCGGGGCGCGTGAAGTTGCTGATTCCCGACGAGGAAGGCCACGAGGTCATCCTCTCGATCATGGGTCCCCACGAATTCTTTGGCGAAATGGGCCTGCTCGACGATCAGCCGCGCTCGGCCAGCGCGGAGACCCTGGAGTCGTGCGAAATGCTGCGCGTGTCCAAGGCCGGCTTCACCGGCTTGCTCAAGGACAATTTCGAGCTGGCGATGCTGATCATTCGCAATCTCGTCCGGCGGATGCGGGAAGCGGATCGGAAGATCGAGAGCCTGGCGCTGATCGACGTCTATGGGCGGGTGGCGAGGTTGCTGATCGACCAGGCGCAGAACGTCGATGGCAAGTGGGTGGTCGAGCGCGCGCCGGCGAAGCAGGAGATCGCCCGCATGATCGGGGCGTCGCGCGAAATGGTGAGCCGGGTGGTGAAGGATTTGCATCTAAAAGGCCTGATTCGTTCCGAGAAGCGCCGCATCTACGTGCTGGACAAGGTGTCCATGCAACAGCGGGCTTCAACTCGTCACAGCGCCGACCGCCGTAAGTAACCGGTAGTGACGCCTTGCGCCACGGGCGTGGCCTGGCATGGCCGCCCGGGTTGCACTTCAGCTCCAAATAATTGAATATTATGGGACTTTCGTGAGGGTTCGTGGGTGCTACTGCGCACTTGTTCACGGGCGATGCGGCTGGCTTGTGGTACAAGTCTTGCCCTAATAGCGGGTGGGTGGCTACGGTCCGTCGCCTTCGCATCGATAGAGGGAGCACGCAATGAGCCTTAAACGGGTCATCAGGGAGTTGGGTTTTGTATGGTTGGCGTTGTTCGCTACTGGCGCGCTGGCCGCCGGCGCCGGCACGGTAACGCACCTCAGCGGAACGCTTTCGGTGCAGCGCTCCGATGGCGGCGTGCGGATCCTGTCCCAGAAGTCCGAGGTCAACCCGGGCGACGTGCTGACGACGCAGCGCGACAGCTACGCGCAGATCAATTTCTCTGACGGCAGCTCGCTGACCATGCGGCCCAATACGCAGATCAAGATCGAGCAGTACCACTTCGTGCAGGACCGGCCGCAGGAGGACAGTTCGTTTTTGCGCCTGGTCAAGGGTGGCCTGCGCACGGTGACGGGCCTCGTTGGCAAACGCGGCAACCAGGATGCCTACAAGATCGGGACCAACACCTCGACGATCGGCATTCGCGGCTCCTCGGGTGACACGATCGACAGTTCTACGGGCGGGTGCGAAGGCGTGACTCCGGGATGCGACAAGCTTCCGGCCGGCGTCTACCACACGACTTACACCGGCAGCTACATCATGCAGAACGAGGGCGGCAGCCAGATCATCGGCGAGGGCCAATTCGGTTTTGCCGGCGACTTCAAGACGCAGCCGGTGATCCTGCCGGGAGACCCGGGGCTCAACGCGGGCCAGTTGCCGTTCATGCTCGGCGTGAGCAGTGGACGGCTTCAAGGCCCCGGCCAGGAGTGCGTGGTGCGGTAAGCGCAGCAGGCCCCCAAAACAACAAACCCCGCCAAGAGCGGGGTTTGTTTTGTACGGGTCCCGCCCCGGGGCCGGCACGGCGGGCCGGGTGCTTACCAGCAGCCCTTTCGATGTACAATCATAAAGTTAAACAGACGGGAACCCTGCCGTTGTTGAGCGAAAAGATATCAGCGCGGGCGGCCACCAACCCGCTTCCTCCAAAGCTGGCGGCGCTGGTTCGCGAGTTCTGGTGGTTCGGGCTGCTCGGGCTGGCCGTCTACCTGGCCATCATTCTTCTAACCTATAGCAAGGCCGATCCCGGCTGGTCCCACAGCACGACCGTGGACGCCATACACAACTACGGCGGCAGGGTGGGGGCGTGGCTGGCGGACGTCCTGCTCTATGTTTTCGGCCTGTCGGCATACTGGTGGGTCGTTTTGTGCGGTGTGCTGGTGTGGTGGGGATTCCATCGCATCGAGGTCATGCCGGTGGGCGACCGCAGGTCCTATGCCGTGGCGACTGTTGGTTTTGCCGTCGTGCTGTTTGCCAGCAGCGGCATCGAGGCGATACGCCTGCACAGCCTGCAAGCGGCGCTGCCGCAGGACCCGGGCGGCGCGCTGGGTTCGGCCGTCGGTGGATCGCTGGCACAGGCACTGGGCTTTACCGGCAGCACGCTGATACTGCTCGTGCTGTTCGCGGCGGGGTGGACCCTGTTCTCCGGTGTCTCCTGGTTGTCGGTGATCGAGCGCCTGGGCGGGTGGACAGAGACCGTCTATGCCGCCGTGCTCCAGCAGTGGCAGGAGCGGCAGGATCGGCGCGCCGGCGCGCAAGCCACGATGGAGCGCGAAGAGGTCGTCGAGGTCAGCAAGAAAAAGTTTGACGTCCACGAGCCGATCCGCATCGAGCCGCCTGCGGCCGCCATTCCCAAGTCGGCCCGCGTCGAGCGCGAAAAGCAGGTGCCCCTGTTCGAGAACCTGCCCGACTCGCTGCTGCCGCCGTTGAGCCTGCTCGATGAGCCCGAGAAAAGCGTCGCGGTACTGAGCACGGAATCGCTCGAGTTCACGTCGCGCCTGATCGAGAAGAAGCTCCTCGACTTTGGGGTCGAGGTCAGGGTGGTCGCGGCTTATCCCGGCCCGGTGATCACCCGCTACGAAATTGAACCGGCTATCGGCGTCAAGGGCAGCCAGATCATCAACCTGGTCAGGGATCTCGCGCGCGCGCTGTCGGTCGTCAGCATACGCGTCATCGAGACCATACCGGGCAAGAGCCTGATGGGCCTCGAGATCCCCAATCCGACGCGCCAGATCGTGCGCCTGTCGGAAATACTCAGTTCGCAGGTCTATGCGGACATGGCGTCGCCGCTGGCGCTGGCGCTCGGCAAGGACATTGCGGGCAATCCCGTGGTGGCGGACCTGCAGCGCATGCCGCACCTGCTGATCGCCGGCACCACCGGCTCCGGCAAGTCCGTCGGCATCAACGCCATGCTGTTGTCGCTCGTTTACAAATCGCCGCCGTCGCAGGTCAGGCTGATCCTGATCGATCCCAAGATGCTCGAGTTATCGGTGTACGAGGGCATCCCGCACCTGCTGGCGCCGGTGGTCATCGACATGCGTCAGGCCGCGAACGCGCTCAACTGGTGCGTCGCGGAGATGGACCGGCGCTACAAACTGATGAACGCGATGGGCGTGCGCAACATGGCGGGGTTCAACCAGAAGGTGCGCGACGCGGCCAAGTCGAAGAAGCCCATCATGAACCCGTTCGCGCTTACGCCCGAGACCGCCGAGCCGCTGCACGAGATGGCGCTGATCGTCGTGGTCATCGACGAGCTTGCCGACCTCATGATGGTGGTGGGCAAGAAATTCGAGGAACTGGTCGCGCGGCTGGCGCAAAAGGCGCGCGCAGCTGGCATACACCTCATGTTGTGTACGCAACGGCCATCGGTCGACGTCATCACCGGGCTCATCAAGGCCAACATTCCAACGCGCATCGCGTTCCAGGTGTCGGCGCGGGTGGACTCGCGCACCATTCTCGACCAGATGGGAGCAGAAGCGTTACTGGGCCAGGGCGACATGTTGTACCTTCCGCCCGGCAGCGGGTTCCCGCAACGCGTGCACGGCGCCTTCGTCGCCGACCACGAGGTGCACAAGGTGGTGGATTACCTCAAGAAGCTGGCGCAGCCGCAATACGTTGAAAGCGTGCTGGAGGGTCCGGAAACGGAGGATGCCGGGGACGGCGGTATCGACGGGGAGGACGCGGAATCGGATCCCCTGTACGACCAGGCCGTCGCCATCGTGCTCAAGACGCGGCGGGCGTCGATTTCGCTGGTGCAGCGGCATCTGCGGATCGGCTATAACCGCGCGGCGCGGCTGATCGAGCAGATGGAGCGGGCCGGCATGGTATCCGCGATGCAGACCAACGGCAACCGCGAAATACTGACGCCGGCCGCGGCCTCGGAAGAACGCTAGTTTCCGTATAGAATTTTCAGCGCGTACCGTGGTCTGACGCGGATGCCATCCCTACCGCCGGAGCCCCGTCCATGAGAGCGTTGATCGGATTGTTGCTTGCCTGCGCGGCTGGCGCCGGGCCGGCGGCCGAGGTCTATCGGTGGGTGGACGAGAAGGGCGTGGTCAATTATGGGGAAAAGCCGCCCGCCAATCGGACATCCCGGCCGGTGAATACCGATCCTGGCGGGACCATCGAAAGTGGGCTTCCCTACGGCCGGAGAGCGGATCCGGTCAAGGGGAGTGCCGCTGGCGGCGCGCAGGTACCGCAAGTTGCCGCCGTTCCTTTCGTCCTGCCGCCGCCACCTGCCGCGGTGCGCGGCATGGACTTCGACACCTATATACGGCTGCAGGCGGGCATGACCGAAGGCGAGGTGTTGCTGCGCGCCGGCAGGCCCGATTACGAAAGTCTGGACAGCGTCCACCGCGACATCGTGAAAACCCTCTATTATTTCCCGACCTCCGCCAATCCCTTCACCACGGTTGTAACGTTGCGGAGCGGGCGCATTTTCTACCTAGAGCGGATCAAAAAATTGTGATGCCCAGATTATTCCTGCTGCTAGCCGTTTTGCTGCCGTGCGCGGCATGGGGGGCCAGCATCGAAGCGCTCAAGACGATGTTCGCGCAAACCACCACGGCGCGGGCGCACTTCGCGCAGATCGTGCTCGACCGCAACATGAAGATGCTGCAGCAGGCGACCGGCACCATGCAGTTTTCCCGTCCCGGGCGGTTTCGCTGGGAATACGACCGGCCGTACGAACAAATCATCGTCAGTGACGGAGCCAAGGTGTGGCTCTACGACAAGGACTTGAACCAGGTGACGGTGCGCCGGCTCGACCGCGCGCTGGGCAGCAGCCCCGCGGCCCTGCTGGCCGGCAGCGACGACATCGAGAAAAGCTACCGGCTGTCCAGCCTCGGCAACCAGGACGGGCTCGACTGGCTCGAAGCGGTGCCGCGGACCCAGGACACCGCGTTCGAGAGAGTCAAGCTCGGCTTCGGCAAGACCGGGCTCGAGGCGATGGAAATGCGCGACCCGTTCGGGCAGATCACGGTGATCAAGTTCTCGACCATCGAGCGCAATACCAGGCTGCCCCCCGAATCGTTCCGCTTCACGCCACCCAAGGGCGCGGATGTCATCAGTGAATAGTCCTGCGACAGATTCCTTGTTTGCGAGAAAGGAACCGCAGGCGCCCCTCGCGGAACAGCTGCGTCCGCGCACGCTCGATGATCTGGTAGGGCAGGCGCACCTGCTCGGGCCGGGCAAGCCGCTGCGGCTGGCGTTCGCGGCGGGCAAGCCTCATTCGATGATCCTGTGGGGCCCGCCGGGCGTCGGCAAGACCACGCTCGCGCGCCTCATGGCGCAAGCCTTCGACGCGGAGTTCATCGCTATTTCCGCGGTGCTGTCCGGGGTAAAGGAGATCCGCGACGCCGTGGCACGCGCCGAGCTCGCTCTCCAGCAGTCCGGGCGCCACACCATCCTGTTCGTGGACGAAGTGCATCGCTTCAACAAGGCGCAACAGGACGCTTTCCTGCCGCACGTGGAGCGGGGCCTGCTGACGTTCATCGGCGCCACCACTGAAAATCCCTCGTTCGAGGTGATCGGCGCATTGCTGTCCCGGGCCGCGGTTTATGTCCTGCAGCCGCTCACGGAAGAGGAACTGGGGCAGCTTTTCGACCGCGCACGGGAAACGGTGCTGAATGGAATCAAGGTCGCTCCCGAGGCGCGCGCCCTGTTGCTCGGCGCCGCCGACGGCGATGCGCGGCGGCTCTACAACATGCTGGAGCAGATCGGCATCGCGGTGGCGGAGTCAGAACCGGCCGCGGTGGACGAAGCGTTCGTCCGCGGGGCGCTGGCCCAGCGACTGCGCCGCTTTGACAAGGGCGGTGAGCAGTTCTACGACCAGATCTCCGCGTTGCACAAGTCGGTGCGCGGCTCCGATCCCGATGCCGCACTGTACTGGCTGACGCGCATGCTGGATGGGGGCGCCGACCCGCTGTATCTCGGCCGGCGCCTGGTGCGGATGGCGATCGAGGACGTCGGCCTGGCCGACCCGCGGGCGCTGCGCGTCGCGCTCGACGCCTGCGAAACCTACGAGCGTCTGGGTTCGCCGGAAGGGGAACTCGCGCTGGCGGAGGCGGCGTTGTACATGGCGATCGCCGCGAAGAGCAACGCCGCCTACGTGGCGTACGGCGCAGCGCGGGAGTGGGTGAGTAACGACACCACGCGGCCAGTGCCCGAGCGCCTGCGCAATGCCCCGACCCGCCTGATGAAAGACCTTGGCTACGGGCGCGGCTACCGCTATGCGCACGACGAGCCGGATGCGTATGCGGCAGGGGAAAACTATTTCCCCGATGACATGAAGAAACCCGAGTTCTACCGCCCCACCGAGCAGGGGCTCGAGGCCAGGATCCGCGAGCATCTCGGGCGCCTGCGCCAGCTCGATACCGAGGCCCGTAGCAAGAAGAAGTGACCGGTGGTTCTGCGATAATACGCGCTCCACACGCCGCCAATAGAATCGGAAACAGGATGCTCGACGTTCAACTGCTCCGCAGTGACTTGCAGGCGGTCGCTCGACGGCTGGCGAGCCGCGGCTATGTTTTCCCCGTTGACGAATTCGCGATGCTGGAAGCGGCCCGCAAGGCGGTGCAGATCGAGACGCAGGAGCTGCAGGCAGAACGCAATCAGGTTTCCACACAGGTTGCCCAGTTTAAAGCCAAGGGGGAGGACGCTTCCCAACTTATTGCGAAGGTCAACGCACAGGCGGACCGCAGGAAGGCGCTGGAGCAGGAGCTGGAGCGGGTTCAGGAGAAGCTCGATGACTTTCTGCGTGGCATTCCCAACATGCCACATGCGAGTGTGCCGACGGGCAAGTCATCGGAAGACAATCCGGAAGTGCGCAGGGTGGGTACGCCGCGGGCGTTCATTTTCACGGTGAAGGATCACGTGGACGTCGGTGAAGGCCTCGGCCTGCTCGACTTCGCGACTGCGTCCAAGCTTGCGGGCGCCCGCTTTTCGGTAATGAAAGGCGAGCTCGCGCGGCTGCATCGTGCGATCACGCAGTTCATGCTCGACCTGCATACGCGAGAGCACGGCTACACTGAGGTCTATGTCCCGTACATGGTGACGGCCGAATGTGCCAACGGCGTCTCGAGTCTCGCCAAGTTCAAGGACGACCTGTTCAAGATCGACGGCCGCGACCTGTACCTGATTCCGACCGCCGAGTATCCGGTGACCAATTTCGTGCGTGATGAAATTGTTGCGCTTGAGAAGCTGCCGCTGAAGTTCGTTTGCCACACGCCGTGCTTCCGTTCCGAAGCAGGCTCATATGGCAAGGACACCCGCGGCATGATCCGTCAGCACCAGTTCGACAAGGTCGAGTTGGTGCAGATCGTGCATCCGCAGCGTTCGTACGAGGTGCTGGAAGAGCTGACCGGGCACGCCGAAGCGATACTGAAGAAGCTGGAGTTGCCGTACCGCACCGTCACGCTGTGCACTGGCGACGTGGGCTTTGCCGCGGCCAAGACCTACGACATCGAGGTCTGGCTGCCAGGGCAGAACGCGTACCGGGAGATCTCCTCCTGCAGCAATTTCGAGGCGTTCCAGGCGCGGCGCATGCAGGCGCGCTTCCGCAACGAGAAGAACAAGACGGAGTTCGTGCATACGCTGAACGGCTCGGGGCTTGCCGTCGGGCGCACGCTGGTCGCGATCCTCGAAAACTATCAACGCCGTGACGGCGGGGTGGACGTGCCCGAGGCGCTGCGGCCGTACATGGGCGGGGCGAGCATCATTGCGCGGAACTAGCTGCGATGTCGCGGCCCTGTTAACATCGCGCCGTCCCACGGAGAGGTGCCAGAGTGGTTGAACGGGCCGGTCTCGAAAACCGGAATACGCGCAAGCGTATCGTGGGTTCGAATCCCACCCTCTCCGCCAATGAAAAACGGCCCTTGCGGCCGTTTTTTCATTAGGCAATCGGCCTCTGGATTGCAGTGAAACCAAGTTAGGGAACAAGCATGAAGATCAAGCGGATAGAGCACGTTGGCGTAGTTGTGAAAGATACTGAGGCAAGCCGCAAGCTGTGGGAAGAGTGTTTCGGCATCCCGCTCGGCGGCGTGGAGGAAAACGACAAGCGAAAACTCGCGCTTTATTACATCGGCGAGTCGATGGTCGAGCTGATCGCCGGGAAGGAGCCCGACGGCAAGCACCAGCGCATGGTCGCGGAGGGGAAAGGCGGGCTCAACCACATCTGTTTCGAGGTCGAAGATATCGACGCGGCGCTGGCGGAACTCAAGGCAAAGGGGGTTCCGCTGCTCGACCAGGTGCCGCGGATAGGGCATGCGGGCGCCAGGATTGCGTTTATTGACCCAGCCGCCACGGAAAATTGCCTCATCGAATTGGCGGAGTTGCCGGAGGGGCACGCCTGAGCCGCATTTACATGCGCTTCATCCTGTTTGCCCTGGTGCTGCTGGCGTGCGCCGCGCCGGCGCGCGCGCAGCGGGTGCTGGCCCCGGAGATCGAGGCGTTCATCGTCGAGATGACGGACAAGCACCAGTTCGAGCCGGACGCGCTGCGTAGCCTTTTTGCGCGGGCGCAGCCGCGGCCGGAGATCCTCCGCGCGATATCTGCTCCCATCACCGCGCTGCCGTGGCACGAGTTTCGCCCCCGTTTCGTGGACGCCGCGCGCATCAACGGCGGCATTCGCTTCTGGCGCGAGCACGCGGCGACGCTCGAGAGGGCGAGCGGTGAGTTCGGCGTTCCCGAGGAGATCATCGTCGCGACCATCGGCGTGGAGACGCTCTACGGCCGC
>CAZCGD010000095.1:0-6482 GCA_964498105.1 uncultured Streptomycetaceae bacterium | reverse complement strand
CGAATTGGCTGCCGACGAGATTGGTGAACATGTCGTACTTCGCAAGCACCGCGAGGCAGGGCGCCGTGAAGTACAGCAGGAAGATGAAGAACAGCGACCAGAATACCGAGACCCTTGCCTGCTGCACGCTGGGCGTCGTGTAGTAGCGCATCAAGATGTGCGGCAATGCGGCCGTGCCGAACATCATGCAGAACACGATGCCGATGAAGTTCAGGCGCGCGGTGTTCTGCGCCGCTTCATCCTTGCCCGGGAAGGCCTGCGCGTGCGGTCGAGGAGGATTCGCGCGCGCTGCAAGCCCGGTTTCCCGGGTCCACTGAACCTTTGCGGCGTTCACGCTGGCAGGATAGGCCGCAACGGCTTTTTCTGCTGCCGCAACCTGGTCGGCCGGCGCATTCGCCGACTTCGCGTCCGCAAGGCCCTTCTCCACCTTCGCCTTGCCCTCGGCATACGACTTGTCAGGTGCGGCGAGCGCGGCCCTGCCTGCCGCCGCACGGTCGGCAAAGATCTTGCGCACCTCCTGCTCCTTGGGATCAGCGGTGATCTTTTTCTCGAGATCGCCCACTTTTTGCAGGGTATAGCCATAGGCAAACTGTGGGACCGGTATGCCGGTATGTTTCACGCCGAGCCAGACGACGGGAGTCAGGTAGGCAATGATGAGAATGATGTACTGCGCGACCTGCGTCCAGGTCACCGCCCGCATGCCGCCCAGCATCGAGCACACCAGGATGCCGGCGAGGCCGACAAACACGCCGACACCGAACTCAAGGCCCGTGAACCGGCTGGTGATGAGGCCCACGCCGTAGATCTGGGCGACGACGTAGACGAACGAACAGGTAATCGCGGAAATGATGCCGATGGTGCGGACGATATTGCCGCCGTAGCGCTCGGCAAGGAAGTCGGGGATCGTGAACTGGCCGAACTTGCGCAGGTACGGCGCGAGAAACAGCGCCACCAGACAGTAACCACCCGTCCATCCCATGACCCAAGCAAGGCCATCGTAACCGGTCAGGAACAGCGTGCCGGCCATGCCGATGAAGGAGGCCGCGCTCATCCAGTCGGCGCCGGTCGCCATGCCGTTGAAGAACGCGGGCACGCGCCGTCCCGCGACGTAGTACTCGGCCACTTCCGCGGTGCGGCTCATCCAGCCAATGCCGGCGTACAGGGCGATGGTCGCGAACAGGAACCAATAGCCGATCCACTGTCTGGACATCCCCAACTGCTCGGCAACCGCGAGCGCCAACACGAACGCGATGAAGCCGCCCGTATAGAAGCTGTAATACTTCTTGAGCTGGCTCTTGAATGTCGAATGCGAGAACGCTTGGCTGCTCATTCGAGATCTCCTTCATCCACGTTGTATTTCAGGTCGAGCTTCCGCATCAGCACGGCGTAAATGCCAATGATGACCACGTAGATGGCGAGCGAGCCTGGCGCCGAAAACCAGAAGCCGAGCGGCCAACCAAAGAACGTGATCGTGTTCAGTTCCCGCGCGTACCAAGCTTCAACGAATGTAACCACGAACCAGACGAACAGCAGGATTGCGGTATAGACGAGGTTCTTGCGCCAGTACTCATGATGCCCCTGGGTTAATTCCATGAAGTCCCCTCCTTTTTGGTGAGCCGACGCGGCAAAAAGTGTAGTCGCTAGCAGGCAAAACGGTTTGTTGTTCTTTTTCGACCGGTTAATGCTATTGAAAGAAGCTTACAAAATCCTGAATCGGCAATTACAATGAGATGACGTGCTCGGGCCGGCCAGCACCGCGGATTTTGTTCCGCACTGCACCATAAACAGCAGGCGGGCTCCGGGAAACGGCGCTGCTCGCATGTCGTAATCGGATAGAGAGCACGGAAAGCCGCGTCGGGAGGGGGGCGGTCTTGAGGATACTGATTACCGAGGACGATGCCGCGCTGGCCGAGGCGCTGCAGTTCTCGCTCGTCCAGTCCGGTTACGCCGTGGACTGGGTGGCGAACGGCGCCGCCGCGGATGACGTGCTGAAAGACGGCGTGTTCGGCCTGCTGATCCTCGACCTCGGGCTGCCCAAGCTCGACGGCTTCGAGGTGCTGCGGCGCCTGCGCCGGCGCAACGCCTCGCTGCCGGTGCTGATCCTGTCCGGCCGCGAGACGCCCGAGGAAAAGGTGCTGGGCCTCGATCTCGGCGCCGACGACTACCTGGTCAAGCCGTTCAGCCTGAACGAATTGCAGGCGCGGGTCCGCGCGCTGCTGCGCCGGGGCGAGCAGGGCGGGGTGACACCCATGATTCTCTACGGCGGACTGGGATTCGATACCGTAGCCCGTGCGGCGAGCATCAACGGCCGGGCGCTGCTGTTGTCCACGCACGAGACGGGCGTGCTGGAAGTGCTGTTGCACCGGTTCGGGCGCGTGGTGAGCAAGGAGAAGCTGGTCGAGCAGCTCTACAGCTACGACAAGGAAGTGAGCCACAACGCAATCGAGGTCTACGTGCACCGGTTGCGCAAGAAGATCGCCGGAGCCGGGGTCACGGTACGGACGCTCTACGGTCAGGGCTATCTCCTCGACTACATAAATCATTGACCAAGGGGCTGCCGCGACCCCGGCTAATGAGTGCCGGCCGGAGCCAATAGTTCGGCGACCTTCATCATCAGCTCCTTGGTGGCGAATGGCTTGGTCATGTAGGCGTTGGCGCCGGCCGCGACGCCTTTTTCCATCTCGCTCTCCCTACCGCGCGCGGTCAGCATCAGTATCCTGGCATCCTTCGTCGCCGGGATGCCGCGGATCCTTCGGCATACCTCGAAGCCATCGACCAGGGGCAGCATGACGTCGAGGACAACCAGATCGGGATGCAGGGTCGCGGCAAGCTTGATCGCGGCAGCCCCGTCCCGCGCCACCGCAACCTCGTAACCCGCGCCTCTCAGCAGGAATTCGAGCGAGAGGACGATGTTCGGCTCGTCTTCGGCGACGAGGATACGCTTGCCCATGGCTTCCTTGTTCAAGGTTCCGGGTTCAATGCTCAAGGTTCAGGATTGTCAGCGCGAGCCGTCGCTTTCGATCTTGAACTCGGAACTCGAAACTCGGAACTCGGAACTCGGAACATTGAGCTCGGAACCGGTCTTGACCGGCAGCGTGAAGGAGAACGTGGAGCCTGCCCCGGGTTGGCTCGTGACCCACAGGCGGCCGCCGAAGTGGTCGATGATCTGGCGCGAGATGGCCAGGCCCAGCCCGCTGCCTTTGGGCTTCTGCGTGAGCGTGTCGCCGACCTGGCGGAACTTTTCGAAGATGACCGCCTGATCGGCCGGGCTGATGCCGATGCCGTTGTCGGTGACGTCAACGCGCAGGAAATCGCCCTGCCGCTCGAGGGAGGCGGTCACTTTCCCATCGGGGCGCTCGCAGAACTTGGTGGCATTGGAAAGCAGGTTCAACATCACCTGCATCAGCCGGTCGCGGTCGGCAGTGATGGCGGGCACTGCGCCGGGCATCCGCACTTCGAGATCGATGCCCCGGTCCTTGAACAACTGGCTGGTGGCGGTGATCGAGTCTTCGACGACCTCGCGCAGGTCGAATGTGTTCGTATTCCACTCGGCGTTGCCGGATTCGATCTTGGCGAGATCCAGCACCTGGTTGATGAGGCGCGTCAACCGCTCCGATTCCTTGATGATGATGCCGAGAAATTTGGTGCGCTGCGCGTCTTCCAGGCGCGGGTTATCGTTGAGGATCTCGGAAAAGGCTCGGATCGAGGTGAGGGGGGTGCGCAACTCGTGCGTGACCGTCGAGATGAAGTCGTCCTTCAGGCGGTCGAGTTCCTGCAGGCGCTGGTTGGCGCCGCGCAGCTCGTTGGTGGCGGTCTCGAGTTCGCGCGATTTCTGTTCCAGCTGGCGGCTATAAGCCAGCACCTGCGAGGCCTCGTCGATGATGTTCATGACCTCGTCGAGCCCGAGTGGTTCCTCTTCCACCACCGAGGCCACCATCACGCGCGCCGAAGCGCTGCCGATGGCCCCGGCCAACAGCGATTCCGCATGGTGCACCAGGCTCGCGTCCGCGGCGAGCGACTCGATCGATCGGGCGCCTCGGCCGCGCGCGTAGGACTCGAAGGCTTCCCGTGCCCGTTCCGGGCCCAAGAAGCGGCCGAGCAGCGCGAGGAGGTCGCTTATCGAGGCGCTGCCGCGCCACAGGCGTGGTCCGGCAGTCGCTCCGGACTGCCTGAGGGCGTCGACGAACACCGTCGCTTGGCCGTGCTCGGTGGCGCTGGGCCCCTTGGCCAGCGAAACCGCGACGTAGCAGCCGATGTTGGCGAGCATGCTCCAGAACAGGCAATGCGTGATGTCGTCCAGCCCCTCCAGCCCGAACAGCTGCTGCGGCTTGAGGAGATCGACGCCGAACATGCCCTGCGAGAGAAAATTGATCGGGAGCCAGCCCGATTTGGCGAAGGAGGGCAGCAGCAGCGTGTAGAGCCACACCAGGAAGCCCGCCGCGAGGCCGCACACCGCGCCAGCGCGCGTGCCGCCCCTCCAGAAGATGCCGCCGATGATCGCCGGGGCAAACTGCGCCACCAGGGAAAAGGATATCAAGCCGATTGAAACCAGCGCGTAGGCTTCGCCCGCCAGGTTGAAATAGAGGTAGCCCAGCACCAGGATGAGCACGATCGCGCCGCGGCGGATGCCGAGCAGCAGCCCCGTCAGGTCGCGCCGCTCGGTCAGCCGCAGCCCCCTCATGCGCAGCAGCACCGGCATCACCAGGTCGTTGCAGACCATGGTCGAGAGCGCGATGGTCTCGACGATCACCATGCCGGTCGCTGCGGAAAGTCCCCCGATGAATGCGAAGAGAGCGAGCCACGGGGCCTGCTCCGAGATCGGCAGCGTCAGCACGAAGGTGTAGGCATCCACGGCGCCGTCGGGAAAATGCAGCAAGCCGCCGAGCGCGATGGGCAGCACGAACACGTTGATCGCGAGGAGGTAGAGCGGGAACAGCCAGATCGCCGTGTTGAGGTGGCGCTCGTCCACGTTCTCCACCACTGTCAACTGCCACTGGCGCGGCAGGAACATGATGGCCGCCATCGACAGGAAGGTGAGCGAGGCCCAGCTCGCGTAGTTGCCGCCTTCGGTGAGGAGGGGGCTCAACTGGGCCACCTCCTGCGCGCGGCGGAAGATGTCGCCGAAGCCGTCGTACATCCAGAAGGTGACGAACAGCCCCACTGCGATGAACGCGAGCAGCTTCACCAGCGACTCGAATGCGATCGCGGCGACCAGCCCTTCATGGCGTTCGGTCGCGTCGAGGTGGCGGGTGCCGAACAGGATGGTAAAGGCGGCAAGCAGCATCGCGATGTAGAACGTGTTGTCACCGAGGAACAGGGGCGCGCTCTGCTTGTGAGGCATCGCCACTTCCGGGTACTCCAGGACGATCAGGAAAGTGTTGGAGATCGCCTTAAGTTGCAGCGCGATGTACGGAATAATGCCGATCACCGCGATAATCGTGACCAGCCCGCCCACCATCTGGCTCTTGCCGTAGCGCGAGGCGATGAAGTCGGCGATGGAGGTGATGCGGTTCTGCTTGCTGATGCGGATGATCTTCAGCATCACGTACCACCACAGCGCCGCCATCAGCGTCGGGCCGAGATAGATCGGCAAGAAGCCGATGCCGCTGGTTGCGGCGCGCCCGACGCTGCCGTAGAACGTCCACGCGGTGCAGTACACCGCAAGCGAAAGCGCGTAGATGTAGGGATTGGCGATGATGCTGCGGCCTTCGTCGGCGCGCTTGTCGCCGTAATAGGCGATCGCGAACAGCAGCCCCACGTAGGCGAAGGAGGCGATGACGATGGTGGGTGCGGTGAGCATGCCGGGCTGCCGCGCGCAGCGCGATCAATCGTTGCGCTTTTCGATCACCAGCGCCATCAGGCCGATCAACAGCGCCCACACCGCGAACACGTAGGCATAGAGCACGGGGATGCCCAGCACCTGCCCGGGGCCGGCGAAGAGATTGAGCAGCGGGTAGTTGAGCAGCAGAAAGCCCAGCAGGAACAGCGCCACCAGGCGTTGTCCCTTGATGCTCGGTCGGATCATGCGCCCTCCGGACTTCCGCGTGAGGCGTCAGGCGTTAGGCGTTAGGCGTGGCGAGGAAGGATAAGGTTTTCCGCCTCACTCCTCACGCCTTACTCCTTACGGGTCAACCGGCGGTCTCGCTCAGCTGCTTCAGGATCGCCGGGTTTTCGAGCGTGGTGACGTCCTGCGTGATCTCCTCGCCCTTGGCGATCGAGCGCAGCAGCCGGCGCATGATCTTGCCGGAGCGGGTCTTGGGGAGGTTGTCGCCGAAGCGGATGTCCTTCGGCTTGGCGATAGCCCCGATTTCCTTGCCCACCCAGTCCTGCAGTTCCTTGATGATTTTCTTTGCGTCGTCGCCGTTCGGCCGCGCCTGCTTCAGCACGACGAACGCGCAGATCGCTTCGCCGGTGAGTTCGTCCGGGCGGGCAACCACCGCGGCTTCCGCGACCTTGGGATTGGAGACCAGGGCGGACTCGAT
>CAZCGD010000094.1:0-18761 GCA_964498105.1 uncultured Streptomycetaceae bacterium | reverse complement strand
GATCTCGGCAGCGGTTTCGAGCCGCGGTCCCTGAGTGGCAGCGTAGGTGCCGCTGGCAACGACCGCCTCGCCCGCAGCCGTGGCGGCCTTGAGCAATCGCTTGCGCAGCGCTTCGCAATACGGGTGTGTGAAGTCTATGTGCAGCACGCCCTGCCCGCGGGTACCGGAGTAGCTCGACTGGCGCCCGTGCGTGTAATCGATGATCTGGTCGGGCAACACCAGCGTGCCCGGCATGAGTCCGGCACGGATGCCGCCCACCGTGGCCACCGATACGACGTCCTTCACCTTCTGGGCATGCAGTGCCCACAGGTTGGCACAGTAGTTCACCACGTGCGGCGGCAGGGTGTGATTGGGCCCGTGGCGCACAAGAAACACCACCGCCCGCCCTTGCAGCTTGCCGAAAATCAACGGCCCGGAAGGCTTGCCGTACGGCGTGCTCACCGTCTTGCGCCGCATCACCTGCAGGTTTGCAAGCTGGGTAAGGCCGCTGCCGCCGATGATCGCTAACATTTTCGTGAGGCGTGAGGCGTGAGGGGTGAGGAGGAAAAACCAGCCAACGCAGCCATCTGAGGTCCGATGCGCACCAAGCGCATGAGGATATCAAACTGCGCGTCTTGAAGGGCCCGCCTCACGCCTGACGCCTCACTCCTCACCATTCTTGAGGGCATATATCTCCGGCAGGTTGCGCCACGCGCCGCCCGCGTCCATGCCGCAGCCGAAAACGAAGCGATTGGCCAGCTTGACGCCCGTGAAATCGGCCGTGACCGGCTTGGCGCGGCCGATATCCTTGTCTGCAAGCACCGCGATGCAGACGCGGCTGGCGCCATCGGCGAGCAGCTTGTCGCGCACCGCCGCCAGGGTGCGCCCTTCGTCCAGTATGTCGTCGAGTACCAGCACGACGCGCCCCGCCACCGGGATGACGGGCGGCACTTTCCAGGAAATCCTGCCACCCCGGAGCGCCGCGCCGTAGCGGGTCACCTCGATGTAATCGAACTCGAGCGGGAACCGGAGCTGCGGCAGCAACTGCCCGGAGAATACGACGGCTCCGCGCATCACGCACAGCACCAGCGGGAAACTGCCTCCGAGCGCGGCGGTGATTTCACGCGCCACACGTGCCAGCGCCTCGGACACGACGGCGGATGGACACAGCAGCTCCGCCGTGTCGAGCATGCGCCGCGCCGTGTCGGGAGTAAGCGCCTTATCGCTCATGCTTCTCATCCAGTAATTGCAGAAGCCCGTCCTCGTCGAGCGTTGCTATGCCCAAGTCCAGCGCCTGGCGGTGCTTCGCGCCGGGTTCCGCCCCGACCACCACGTAATCGGTACTCTTCGATACACTGCCGGTAACCTTGCCGCCCTGCGCTTCGATTCTTGCCTTGGCCTCCTCGCGCGGCAGATGCGGCAACGTCCCCGTCAGCACGAAGATCCTGCCGGCGACCGCACCGCCCCTGGCAGCGGGGGCGCATTCCCGTGCCGCAAACCGGATGCGCCCGGGGTTGCCCGTCAGCCGCGCGATGACGTCCCGATTATGCGGCTCGGCGAAGAATTGGGAAACCGCATCCATCACTTCCGGCCCGACTCCCTCGAGCGGCAGCGGCAGTGGTTCCTCGCCGCGTTTCTTTCTCGATGCATTGTCCTTCTGCACCGCCTTCTTCTGCAGCGTGAGGGCGTCCCAATCGGCGGACATCAGCGCGTCCAGGCTGCGGAAGTGGCCCGCCAGCAGCTTTGCGCCCTCCTCGCCCACGGCCGGAATGCCCAGGGCATGAATGAACCGCTCCAGCGTCACGTTGCGCGAGCGCTCGATTTCCTGGACCAGGTTGCGCGCTGATTTTTCCCCCATGCGATCGAGTCCGGCCAGTGTTCCTGCTTCCAGCGCGTACAGATCCGCAGGGTCGCGGACCATCTCTTTCTCGACGAACTGGTCCACCAGTTTTTCTCCGAGTCCTTCTATGTCCATGGCCCGGCGCGAGGCGAAATGCAATAGCGCCTGCTTGCGCTGGGCGCTGCAGTAGAGGCCGCCGGTGCAGCGGGCCACCGCCTCGCCTTCCAGGCGCGCCACTTTCGATCCGCATTCCGGGCACCGCTCCGGCATGACGAACCGGTCGTGATGCCGCCGCCGCCCCTGGCCGATGACGCGAACGACCTCCGGAATGACATCCCCCGCCCGCCTGACGGTAACGCTATCTCCCCGCCAGATGTCCTTGCGCCGGATCTCGTCCTCGTTGTGCAGCGTGGCGTTAGTGACGGTGACCCCGCCCACGAACACGGGCTTGAGCCTGGCGACCGGTGTAAGCGCTCCAGTGCGCCCGACCTGGACGTCGATTTCCAGCACTTCGCTCGTCGCTTCCTCCGCCGGATATTTGTGCGCCACTGCGAAACGCGGCGCCCGCGCCACGAAGCCGAGCCGCTCCTGCGCCGGCAGATCGTTGACCTTGTAGACTACGCCGTCGATATCGTAGGGCAGCCGCTGCCGCTTCTCCCCGATGCCATGGTAGTAGCCGAGCAGCCCTGATACGTCCGTTACCACCGCGCGCTCCCCCGCCACCGGCATGCCGTTGTCCGCCAGATAATCGAGCAGCTCGCTGTGCCGGTGACAGCGCGGGGCTCCTTCCGCCGCGCCCAGGCCGTAGGCGAAAAAAGCCAGCTTGCGAGCCGCAGTCACCCGTGAATCAAGCTGACGCAGTGCGCCCGCCGCCGCGTTGCGCGGATTGACGAACTCCTTATCGCTCTTTTCGCGCTGCGCCCGATTGAGCCGGTCAAAGTCCTGTTTTAGCATCAACACCTCGCCGCGCACTTCGAGCAGCGGCGGCGGTCTCCGGGCGGTGAGCCTGAGCGGTACGGTGCGGACCGTTCGCAGGTTCGCGGTAACGTCCTCCCCGGTGTAGCCGTCGCCACGCGTTGCTCCGCGCCGGAACAGGCCCTGTTCGTAGACGAGGCTTACCGCGAGGCCATCGAATTTGGGTTCGGCCGAGTATTCGATGCCATCCGCGCCGAGCGCTTCGCGCACCCGCCGGTCGAACGCTTCGATTTCCGCCTCGTCGAAGGCATTGTTGAGCGACAGCATCGGCACGCGGTGGACCACTTCCGCAAATGCCGCAGCCGGGGGGGCGCCCACGCGTTGCGTCGGCGAATCGGGGGTGGCGAACTCGGGATGCTCCGCTTCGATTTGCTGCAGCTCGCGGAACAGCCCGTCGTACTCCGCGTCCGGCAACAGCGGGCGGTCGAGAACGTAGTAGTGATAGTTGTGGCGATCGATCTCGGCGCGCAGTTCTTTCGCGCGCGCGCTCGCGCCGCGGCGCGGCGACATGTCAGGAAAACAGGCGCAGCGCCCGCGCGCTGCCAGCCGGCACGTCCCGCGCCGCCATCGTTGCCTGAATCGATCGCACCTGTTCCTTGATGCGGGAGATACCGGCCTCGCTCAACTCCGCGCGATTGTCGTCGACGAGGCAACCGCCGATGGCGGCCGCGAAACCGGCCGCGATCCGCAGCATGCGCTCGAGGACTTCCCCGCCGTTGGCGACCCGCGGCACGTCGAGCAGCAGCGTGATGCCGCGGGTGGCAAGGCTCTTGATCTGCTCCGGCAGGAACGGCGCCGGCTCGTGATTGTCCAGCGTGAACAGCGTCTGCCGCTCGTCGTTACGAAAATGAAAAACGCCGTCGGGTTCGAGCTTGAAGCCGGCGGCTTCCGCCTGCGCGCGGATGCGGGTGCCGGCGAACAAGGCATCCCCTTGCGCCACGATATTGATCCCGATCGCCACGTCCACTTTGGCGCAGAATGCGTCGATATCCCGCGCCAGGTTGAGGGCTGCCGGCGCGTCCGGGCACGTCGCGCGCGCCCCTATTTTCTCCGCACAGTGCCGGACCGCGTCGCAGAAGGCGGCAAGCTGGGTGGCATTCACGGGCCCGCCGCGATTGACCAATTGCAAGGCCAGCCGCAGTCTCGAATAATTGCCCCCGGCGCCGCGGGCGACTTCCTCCCAGCCGCCGCTGCGCGGCTCGAATGCGGCGAAGCGGGCGGGCTTGCCGCAGGAAGCGATCTTGCTCATGAGTTCGGCGATCGCGGCGTCGGTGAATGGCGCATCCGCGTCGATCTCCGCGACGTAGTCGAGGGCCGCGTCGAATTCACCCGCCGCGGTCGCCTCGCCCGTGGCGGCGGAACGAGCGGGCTTGGCTTGGTCTTCCTCCCCGCGCGGGGATTCCGCCGGCACGAACTGCGGCTCGCGCCGGCCGTCGGCCATGACGGACTCGACCCCTGACCTCAGGAGCACGTCATCCCGTGTCCCGCCAAACGCCTGTTGCAGTTGGCGGAGCAGCTTGCGTTCCTGCAGCCAGTTGTACAAGCACACCGCGCCGACCACCACCGCGCCGATGACGAGCAGGCTCAACTGCAGGTCGCTCATGACTACAACCTCTGCGGTATCAGGCCGCGGCTTCGCCAAGGCGGCGTCAAGCCGCCGCTTCGCTCAGCCTCATTGCTTCTTCGATATCGACCGCCACCACGCGCGAGACGCCCGCCTCCTGCATGGTAATGCCCAGCAGCTGCTCGGCGATCTCCATGGTGATCTTGTTGTGGCTGATGAACAGGAACTGCGACTGCTGCGACATTTTCTTCACCAGCTCGCAGAAGCGACCGGTATTGTGATCGTCGAGCGGCGCATCCACCTCATCGAGCAGGCAGAACGGGGCGGGGTTCAGCTGGAACATGGAAAATACGAGCGACAACGCGGTCAGCGCCTTCTCGCCCCCCGACAGCAGCTGGATGGAGGAGTTCTTTTTGCCGGGAGGCTGCGCAATCACCTGTACGCCGGCGTCGAGTATTTCCTCGCCCGTCAGCACCAACCGCGCCTGCCCGCCTCCGAACAGCGCCGGGAACATCTCGCCGAAATGCCGGTTCACCGCGTCGAAAGTATGCTGCAGGCGTTCGCGGGTCTCGCGGTCGATGCGCCGGATCGCGTCTTCCAGCGTCGCCATCGCCTCGTTGAGATCGCGCGACTGGGCGTCGAGATATTCCTTACGCTCGCTCGCGGCCTGCAATTCCTCCAGCGCCGCAAGATTGACCGCGCCCAGCCCCTTGATCTCGTCGTTCAGGCGGTTGATCTCGCCCTGCAGCGCGCCCGCCCGCACGCCCTTCTCCTGCTGCCGCGCGACCTCTCCCTCGTCCGCGCCCGCCGCCGCCAGTTGCTGCGCAAACTGCTCCTCGCTCAACCGCGCCTCCTGCTCCTTGAGGCGCATCTCGGCACTGCGTTCACGCAACGGCTCGAGCTTCTGTTCGGTGGCGTGTCGCTCCTCGTCGATCGCCTTGAGGCTCGCCTCCATCCCGTCCAGCGTGTCGCGCGCCGCCGCCAGCGCCTGCTCGCGCTCGCGGCGCATGGTGAGGGCCTGCTGCAGGCGCTGCTCCAGCGGCGCTTCGTCGTACTTCGCGTATTCCTCAGCCCGCGATTGCAGCCCGGACTGGAGGCGCTGCCCGCTCTCAGAGATGACTTTAATTGAACTTTCTATCTCTTTGATTTTATTATTACATGACTGTCCGTCAAAGGCCGCCTGCTGCATCTCGTCACGGGCCTGCTGCAGCGCTGTCCGCTGCCGGTCCAGCACCGTCTCGGCACGCCGGTACAGCTCGGTCGCCAGCGTCAATTGGCTACCCTGCTGGGCTACGGTGACCTGCAACTCCGCGATCTGTCGCAGCGCAGCCTGCTCGACTGCGGTCGTAATACCGGACTGGGCTTCGATCTCCGCCAGCTCGGCGTCGATCTGCTGCGCACGCTGCCGGACCCGTTCGTCGAGCTCACCCAGGCGCAGCGCTTCCATCTGCAGCGCGTGCTGGTGGCGCTGCCGGTCGCTGATCGCGTCGCGCAATTCGTCAAGCCGGGTGCGTCGCTCTTCGACCTCCCGTTCCGCGGCGCCGGCAGCGTCGCGCAGGGCTGCGACCTCCGCTTGCGCCGACTGCATCGCCGTGCCCAGCTCCTCGATTTCGCGCTGGCGGGTGAGCACGCCATGCAGCTCGCTGTCGGGAGCGTGGAAGCTGATCGCGTGGCGGGTGAACAAATGCCCGTCGCGGGAGACCAGCAGCGCGCCGGCCGGCAGCCGCTCGCGCGCCGCCATCCCGGCCGCGGCGTCGGCTACCACGTAAACCTGGTGCAGCCAGTCTCCCAGCACTGCTTCCAGGCGGGCATCGCTGCAAATGACGTAGCGGCGCAGCGGCTCGCATGAGCCGAGGGGCGCCGCCGGTGGCGGTACCTCTCCTGCCGGCGCGAACATGGTGATTCTTCCGGGAGGCGGCTCACTGAACCAGCGCTCTGCCTGTTCGATTTGGTCCAGCCCGAGCGCGTTAAGGCGCTCGCGCAGCACGGCCTCCAGCGCGTCTTCCCAGCCGGATTCGATACGGATGGATTGCCACAGGCGGAACGCATGACCGAGGCCACGGGCTTCCAGCCAGCCCTCATTGTTGGTGCCGCGCACCAGTCGTTCCTGCAACTGCCGCAGGGCCTGCAGCTGCGCCTCGATTCCGGCGAGCCCCTGGTTCCCAACCTCCAGCGCACTGTCCCTTTCCCGCAGCGCCAATTCGGCCCGGGGCAACTCATCGTCCTCCTGCGCGCCCATGGAGCCGCGCAGGTTCTGCAGCTCGGCTGCGACCGCTGCGATGTCCCTTGCGAGCGCTTCCAGGCGCGGCGTATCCGCCGCCTGCAGCGCGGCCCTTTCCTCCCGCAGCCGCTGCTCGCGCTGCGCAAGTTGCTCCAGCGTTTGCCGTGCGTGAGCGTGCTTGGTCCGCTCCACCCCCGCTGCCTGTTCGGCCAGCGCGAGCGAGCGCTGCAACTCATCGTAGCGGTTACGGGTGGCCCGAAACGCCTCCTCCGTGACGGGTAGCTTGTCCGTTTGGCCCTTGAGGGCGGCTTCACACGTTGCCAGCAGTTCCGCCGCCGTTGCGCTCTGCGCGCGCCACTCGGCGAGGCTCGCCTGCGCTCCAGCCAACTGCTCCCGGTCGCGCTCGATCTGTGTGCGCAGATCCGCCAATTCGCGCTCGACCCGCTGGCGATTTTCGCGCAGGTGCGAGAGCTCCTGCTCCAGGCGGGCGGTCTCGGCGTTGGCCTCGTAGAAGGCGCCCTGCGCCGTGTGCACCGCGTCGCTGCCGCGATAGTGCTGCGCGCGCATGTCCTCCAGGCGCTTCTCGGCGTCGCGCAATCGCGCGGTCTCCGCCTCCAGCTCCAGAGCCAGTCGTTCGATCTCCCGGAGATGCCGCGCACGCTGCGCGCCAGCTTCCTGCTTTCTCAGCAGCCACAGCAGATTCTGCGTCGCGCGCAACTGCGCCTGCAACTCGTGGTAACGGGTCGCGACGGCCGCCTGCGCCTGCAGGTGCTCGAGCTGCTTTTCGAGCTCGTTGCAGATATCCTCCACGCGCAGCAGATTCTCGCGCGTGTCCTTCAGGCGGAGCTCGGTTTCATGGCGGCGCGCGCGGTACCTTGAAACCCCGGCGGCCTCCTCGAGAAAGACGCGCAGTTCCTCGGGCTTGGCCTCGATCACGCGCGAGATCATGCCCTGCTCGATGATCGCGTAAGCGCGGCTGCCGAGGCCGGTGCCGAGGAAGATGTCGGCGACGTCACGCCGCCGTACGTGGACATTATTGATGTAGTAGTTGGTCGCCTCGTCGTCCCGGGCGAGCACCCGCTTGACGGAGATCTCGGCGTAACTCGACCACTGCCCGCCGGCGCGTCCCAGACTGTTGTCGAAGATCAGTTCGACGCTCGCGCGGTTCACCGGCTGGCGCAGGCTCGAGCCGTTGAACAGGATGTCCTGCATGGTGTCCCCGCGCAGGTGTTTCGCGGACGTCTCGCCCAGCACCCAGCGCACGGCGTCGATAATGTTCGACTTGCCGCAACCGTTGGGGCCGACGATGCCTACCAGTTGTCCGGGGACGGGTATGTGAGCGGGGTCTACGAAAGACTTGAAGCCTGCGAGATTGATCTGTTTGAGTCGCAATGGTGAGGTCTTTAGTGGCGTTTGGGTGTGGTTATAATCGCAGGCGGATCAGATGTGACAGTTTAGCGGATTTAGGCCGCCACGATAATGCCGAGCAGACCCCATCGCAGGCTGGATACCTTCGCCAACCCCCATCCGGCGCGCGATTACCGTATTCACATGGAAATTCCGGAGTTTACCTGCTTGTGCCCGCGCACCGGGCAGCCCGACTTCGCACTACTGGTGCTCGACTACGTGCCGGACCGGCGCTGCGTCGAGCTGAAAAGCCTCAAGCTGTATATCGGGTCGTACCGCAATGAAGGCACGTTCCACGAGGCGGTAACCCACCACATCCTCGACGACCTGGTTAAAGCTACGCGCCCGCGCTTCATGCGGCTGGCCGCGAAATTCAACGTCCGCGGCGGCATCTTCACGACCGTCGTCGCCGAGCACGCCAAGGTGGGCTGGAAACCGCGTCCCCTGGTGGATCTCTCGAACCTGCCCACCTCGTCCAGCACGCGCGGCTGAGCGCGGCGCGGCGCTACGCGCCTGGAAAGTCTTTATAATTCTAGGCCTTGGCGCCACCCTTCGGCCACGCACGCAACATGAATCCCGATCTAGAGCGACTGCAAACCTATCCATTCCAGAAGCTGACCGTGCTGCTCGATGGCATACGGCCGGATCCGTCGCGCAAGCTGATACCCCTCTACATCGGCGAGCCCAAGCACCCGACGCCGGCATTCATCAGGCAGGCGCTGGTCGACCATCTGGACGGGATGGCGAGTTACCCCTCGACGCTGGGGAGCGCGGAGTTGCGTGGCGCCATCGCCGGCTGGCTGAAACGACGCTATCACCTCGAAGCCGTGGATCCGGCAACCGAGGTCATACCGGTAACCGGCAGCCGCGAAGCCCTGTTTGCCATTGCGCAGACAGTGGTGGACGCGACGCGCCCCGACCCGGTCGTGGTTTGCCCCAATCCGTTCTACCAGATCTACGAAGGCGCGGCATTGCTGGCCGGGGCCACGCCGCACTATCTGAACAGCCTGCCCGGGAACGGCTATGCCTTCGACTTCAACCAGTTGCCGGATGCGACGTGGCGCCGCACCCAGTTGATCTACGTCTGCTCACCCGGCAATCCGACGGGTTACGTCATGCCGCTCACCGACTGGCAGCGGCTGTTTGCGCTGTCCGACCGGTACGGCTTCGTGATCGCGTCCGACGAGTGCTATTCGGAAATTTATTTCGAGGAAGGCCGCCCCCCTCTCGGCGCGCTGGAGGCGGCGCAGCAGCTCGGCCGCAAGGGCTACCCGCGCCTGGTGGTGTTTTCGAGCTTGTCCAAGCGCTCCAACGTGCCCGGCATGCGTTCCGGTT
Organism: uncultured Streptomycetaceae bacterium; assembly: GCA_964498105.1. GTDB lineage: Bacteria > Pseudomonadota > Gammaproteobacteria > Burkholderiales > SG8-41 > SG8-41. The sequence continues at coordinate 9,440 of CAZCGD010000094.1, read as the reverse complement.
TCGCCGCGGGCGACGCCGCCATCCTCAAACAGTACCTGCTCTACCGGACCTACCAGGGCTGCGCGATGAGTCCGACGGTGCAGCAGGCGAGCCTCTGCGCGTGGAACGACGAGGCGCACGTGGTCGAGAACCGGCGCCTGTACCGGGAGAAGTTCGCCGCGGCGCTGGCGATACTGCGGCCGGCGCTCGAAGTCGAAATGCCCGACGCCGCGTTTTATCTGTGGCTGAAGACGCCGCTATCCGACACCGAATTCGCGCGCCGGCTCTACCAGCAACAGGCCGTCACGGTGCTGCCCGGCAGCTACCTTGCGCGCGCAGCCGGCGGCGTCAATCCCGGCGCCAACCGGGTGCGGATTGCCCTCGTTTCATCGGTCGCGGAATGCGTCGAGTCAGCGCAGCGGATCCGCGCGTTTGTGGAATCCCTGTAACGGGCAGCTCATTTGTCGGCTCGAACCCGCGCATAGAGGTAGAATCCCTTCCATGAACGAACTGCAATCCATCATCGACCAGGCGTGGGAAAGTCGCGCCGAGTTGAAGCCCGGCAGCGCGCCCGCCCGAGTGGGCGAAGCCGTCAGCCACGTGCTCGCGGGTCTCGACGCGGGCACTATGCGCGTCGCCGAAAAAACCGACGGGGATTGGGTGGTGCATCAGTGGCTCAAGAAGGCCGTGCTGTTGTCGTTCCGGCTGGAAGACAACGTGCCGTTGCCGGGCGCGGCGACCCAGTACTACGACAAGGTGCCGAGCAAGTTCGCGCATTACTCCCGCGAAGACTTCGCGCGCGGCGGGTTTCGGGTCGTGCCGCCGGCCATGGCGCGTCGCGGTTGCTACATCGCCAGGAACGTGATCCTGATGCCCTCCTTCGTCAATATCGGAGCGTACGTGGATGAAGGCACCATGGTGGACACGTGGGCCACGGTGGGCTCCTGCGCCCAGATCGGCAAGAACGTGCACCTGTCGGGCGGCGTCGGCATCGGCGGCGTGCTGGAGCCCTTGCAGGCCAACCCCACCATCATCGAGGACAACTGCTTCATCGGCGCGCGCTCGGAAGTCGTGGAAGGCGTTGTGGTCGAGGAAGGCTCGGTGCTGTCGATGGGCGTGTTCATCGGCGCCAGCACGCGCATCTACCACCGCCAGACCGGAGAGATCCTCTACGGCCGCGTGCCCGCCGGATCGGTCGTGGTGCCGGGCAGCCTGCCCGACGCGAACGGCCGCTGCAATCTGAATTGCGCGGTGATCGTCAAGCAGGTGGACGCGAGGACCCGCGCCAAGACCAGCATCAACGACTTGCTGCGCAGCGATTAGGAATTTGTCGGCCGCAAGGCCGACAAATTCCTGGTGTATAGTAGTTTTCAAGGCGGCGGAAGCAGCCGCGTATGAGGAAGCAGCCATGTTCGTGACACCGCTCTTCAAGATGATGTCGGAGAAGCAGGCCTCCGACCTGTTTTTCACCGCCGGCGCGCCGATCCAGATCAAGATCAACGGCGTGCTGATGCCGATCAACAGCCTGGTGCTCGATGCCGACAAGGTCAGGAAGATCTGCTACGAGCTGATGAGCGAAGCACAGGTCAAGGAATTCGAGACTGTGCAGGAGATGAATTTCGCGCAGAGCGGCGGCGAACTCGGCAACTTCCGCGTCAACATCTTCCGCCAGAAGAGCACGGTGTCGATGGTGATCCGCTTCGTCAAGCCGGAGGTGCCGCCGATCGAATCGCTGGGGCTGCCGCTGATCCTGAAGGAAATCATCATGGAAAAGCTGGGGCTGGTCCTGGTGGTCGGCTCGACCGGCTCGGGCAAGTCCACCACCATGGCCTCGATGATCGACCATCGCAACAGCACGCGATCCGGGCACATCCTCACCATCGAGGACCCGATCGAATTCATCTTCAAGCACAAGAAATCCATCGTTAACCAGCGGGAGGTCCGGGTGGACACCCACTCCTACCAGAGCGCGTTGATCAGCGCGATGCGCGAGGCGCCGGACCTGCTGATGATCGGCGAGATCCGCGATCAGCCGACGCTGCAGAGCGCGCTGCTGTTCGCCCAGACCGGACACCTGTGCATGTCCACTTTGCACGCCAACAACAGCTACAACGCGCTCAACCGCATCATGAATTTCTTCCCGCGCGAAGCGCGTGAAGCGCTGCTGGCCGACCTGTCGATCGCGCTGCGGGCAGTGATCTCGCAACGCCTGGTGCCAAGCACGGACGGCAGGCTGATACCGGCGGTCGAGATTCTGCTCAACACCAAACACATCCAGGAACTGATCAAGACCGGCGAGCTGGGCCAGATCAAGGAAGCCCTGGAGCGGAGCCTCTCGCCCGGCTCGCAGTCCTTCGAACAGGCGCTGTTCTACCACATCAGCAGCGGCAAGGTGGCAGTCGAAGAGGCGATGGTCCATTCCGACTCACCCAGCAATCTGCACTGGCTGCTCAGCAACAAGCCCAAGAGCACCGGCCCGGAGGAAGGCCAGCCTGAAGGCTCTACCACCAAGCAGCCGGACGATATTTCGAGCATCAAGCTGAATCTCGACGCCCTCGGCTAGGGCAACATTGAATGTTGAATGTTGAGTGCTGAATGTTGAGTTCGGCGCTGGGTTAAAGCTAACTTAAAATTTATCATTCAAAACTCAAAATTCGAGGACCGGCGCGAGGATCGGCGGTTCGCGCCTGGACGGTGGGCGCTCTCGTGCTACACGGGGCGCGCCGCTTTCGGCAGGCGCGCCTCGTTTTTGGTCACGGCACCTCCACTGCCCGCGACGAGGCCGCCTATCTCGCGCTGCACGCATTAGGCCTGCCCCTGCATGACGGGCCGGCCGTGCTCGGGCGGCAGGTCAGTCCGCACGACGCGCGGCGCGTGCTGGCCCTGTTCGGGCGCCGCATCCGCAGCCGCAAGCCCGCCTCGTACCTGACGCGCGAAGCCTGGCTCGGCGACTTCTCCTTTTACGTAGACGAGCGCGTGATAGTGCCGCGCTCCCATATTGCCGGCCTGCTGCGCGGAGACCTTGCCCCCTGGATCTCCCGCCCCCGGTCGGTGACGGCAGCGCTCGACCTGTGCACCGGCTCGGGCTGCCTCGCCGTTCTCCTTGCGCGCGGCTTCCCCCGCGCGAAAATAGACGCCACCGATATCTCGCCGGCCGCACTGGCAGTGGCGAAAATCAACCGGCAGCGCTATAAACTGGGCAATCGAGTCCGTCTTGTCGAATCTGATTTATTTTCCGCGCTCGGTGGAAAATATTACGACCTTATCGTCTGCAATCCGCCGTACGTGACGGCGCGCAGCATGCGACGGTTGCCGCGGGAGTACCGGCACGAGCCGCGCGTCGCGCTCGCCGGCGGCGGGAACGGCCTCGATGTGGTGCAGCGCATACTCGCGGCGGCCAGCCGGTACCTCAATCCACGGGGCCTGCTGGTAGTCGAGGTCGGCGCCGGGCGCCATGCGGTGGAGAAGGCCTGGCCGCGGCTGCCGTTCACCTGGCTCGATGAGGACGGCGGCGTGTTTCTGTTGAGCCGCGCGGAGCTCGAGGCGCCGGCACCGGCACCGGCAGCCCGAGCGCAGTAAGCAACTGGCGGGTTTCCTCGGGCGCGAGCTCCTGGAACTGTCCGCGCCGCAGCCGCGTCGGCAACCCGACGGGGCCGAACCGCACCCGCATCAGGCGGCTCACCTGCAGCGCCAGGGCCTCGAACATCCGGCGCACGATGCGATTGCGGCCCTCCTTCAACACGATGCGGTACCAGCGATTGGCGCCCTCACCGCCCTCGGACGCAACGGATTCGCAACGCGCCACGCCGTCGTTCAGCCGTATGCCGGAGCGCAGTCTGGCGATTTGCTCCTCCGTCAGCTGGCCGAGCACGCGCACGGCGTATTCGCGCTCCAGCTCGTAGCTCGGATGCATCATGCGATTGGCGATCTCGCCCGAGGTGGTGAACACCAGCAGCCCGCAACTGTTGAAGTCGAGACGGCCGACCGCCACCCACTTCGCGCCGCGCAGCCGCGGCAGCTTGTCGAACACGCTTGGCCGACCGGCAGGATCGTCGCTGCTGACGATCTCTCCTTCGGGCTTGTGATACAGCAGCACTTGCGGCAACTGCGAAGGCGCTGCTGCCTGCAGGACGCGCCCGTCGACTTTGACTTCGTCGTGCGCGCCAACGCGCGCGCCGATCGTGGCGGTTGTGCCATTGACCGTGACACGGCCGGCGATGACCCACTGCTCCATGTCGCGGCGCGACCCCAGCCCGGCCTGCGCCAGCACTTTCTGCAGCTTATACGTTACGCCCTCGGGCGCCGCAGGTCGGTTGTCTTTTGAATTTTTCATCATGTTACGGGTTCAATTGAGCAGTTTCTCGGGCGCAAGCCCGACAAACTGCTAGGCCTCGCGTCGCTCGATCATGGCCTGCGCCAGCGTGCCACTGTCCACGTGCTCGAGCTCCCCGCCGACCGGCAGCCCGCGCGCGATGCGCGTCACCTTCAGCCCGCGAGCGCGCAACGCTTCGCCGATATAGTGCGCGGTGGCCTCTCCTTCCACGGTGAAGTTGGTGGCGAGAACAACTTCGCGCACCAAACCGTCGGCCGCGCGCTGGATCAGCCGGTCGAGATGAATCTCCCGCGGCCCGACGCCATCGAGCGGTGAGAGCGCGCCCATCAAGACGAAATACCGGCCCTGATAGCACTGCGCCTGTTCCATCATGAGCAAGTCGCCGGGCGCTTCCACCACGCACAACTGCGCGGGATCGCGGCGCGGCGAGCTGCACAAGCTGCATACCGGCTCCTCGGCGTAGTTATTGCATTTCTCGCAGTGCCGGACGCGGGCGAGCGTCTCCGTCAGCGCCGCCGCCAGCCGCGCTGCCCCCTGCCGGTCGCGCTGCAGCAGGTGATAAGCCATGCGCTGCGCCGATTTCGGCCCCACGCCCGGCAAACAGCGCAAAGCGGAAATAAGCTCTTCTAAACTGGATGATGTTTTCACAACGCCTTGCGCTGTTCAAGGTTCAAAGTTCCAAGTTCAAAGTTCCAAGTTCCAAGGCCTGGGTTAGACACTAAACCTTGAACCTGGAACCTGAAACGTGGAACAGGCCTAAAACGGAAGTTTTAGGCCCGGCGGCAACGGCAGCCCCGCCGTCACGCCCGCCATCTTCTCCTGCGTAAACGCCTCTACGCGCCGCACGGCGTCGTTGACCGCTACTGCGATCAGGTCTTCCAGCATTTCGCGATCGTCGGCGAGCAGGCCGGGATCGATGGTCACGCGCTTCACTTCGTGCCGGCCGGTCATAACCACTTTGACCTTGCCCGATGCGGCCTGGCCCTCGATTTCCATGACGGCCAGCTGCTCCTGCAACTGCTTCATGTTCTCCTGCATGAGCTGCGCCTGTTTCATCAGGTTGCCGAGTCCACCCTTCATGACTTAGAGCCTTTCGCAAAGATTCAAACTAAGGTCTTCAGCCGCCGATGAACGCCGATAGACGCCGATAACATCAGAACCAGGCTGGGTTACTCTTTTGTCGGCGTTCATCGGCGGCTAAATATTCTTGATTCTCTTACAGCACCGGCTTGATCGACGAGTCCACCACGCGCCCGTCGAAATTTTCCAGCAGCTCGCGCACGAACGGGTCCTGCTCGATGGCGGCGGCAGCCTGCGCGTGCTGCCGCTCCCTCTCGCGGCCGGCGATCGCGGCCGGCGAACCACCGGCATGGTCCGCCACCTTGATGACCAGCCTCAGCCTGGCGCCGAGATGTTTCTCCAGCGCCACCTTCAGCCGTTCCTGGTACGGACCGTCGAGCAACTGCTGGTGAGTCTGCGCGATGCGCAGCTCGATCCGCGATTCGTCGCGCGCGATGAGTTCGCTGTGCTTCGCCAACTCCAGCGTCATGGCGGTCAGCCCGAGCTGCTCGACCAACTCCGGCCACGCGACATCACCGCGGTTTTTTTTTGATTCCGGAGCAGGCGCTGCGGATTCCTTCCGGAGGGCAGGCCTGATTGCAGCCAGCGGCGGCGCCACCGCGCCCTGCTCCGCCGGGGCGAACGCCAACATCCGCAGCAACGTCATGGTGAAACCGGCGTACTCGTCGGGGGCGAGGCCGAGCTCGGCGCGTCCCTGGATCGCTATCTGGTAGTAGAGTTGAACGTCCTCGGGCGCAAAGCCGGCCGCCAGTTCGCCCAGCACCGCGTGATCCGGATCGTCCTCGCCGATCGTGTCCGGAACTGTCTGCGCAAGCGCAAGGCGGTGCAGCAGCGAGGCCAGATCCTGCAAGGCGGCCTCGAACGACAGGCTGCGCTCCGCCATGCGGTCGGCCTCCGCGATCAGGGCGGCGGCGTCGCGTTCCGCCAGTGCGCGCAGCAGCGCGTGCAGGTGATCCTGGCCGACCGCGCCGAGCATCGCGCGCGCGGAATCTGCCGTCACGCTGCCGCCGCCGTGGGCGATGGCCTGGTCGAGGAGCGAGAGCGCATCGCGCAGGCTGCCTTGGGCCGCCCGCGCGATCAGCGGCAGCGCCGCGGGCTCGAACTGCACGCTCTCGGCCGCCAGTATGTGCTGCAGGCGCGCCCGGATCTGCTGCTGCGGTATCAGCTTCAGGTTGAACTGCAGGCAGCGCGACAGGACGGTGACGGGTATTTTCTGCGGATCGGTGGTGGCGAGGATGAACTTGACGTGCGCGGGCGGCTCTTCCAGCGTCTTCAGCATGGCGTTGAAAGCATTGCGCGACAACATGTGCACTTCGTCGATGATGTACACCTTGTAGCGTCCCGTGGTGGGCGCGTAGAGCGCGTTCTCCAGCAGCTCCCGCATGTTGTCCACCTGCGTGTTCGAGGCGGCATCGAGCTCGATCAAGTCGATGAAGCGGCCCGCGTCGATCTCGGTGCACGCCGGGCACTTGCCACAGGGGGTCGCGGTAACGCCGGTATCGCAATTCAGCGCCTTGGCGATGATGCGCGCGAGCGTGGTCTTACCGACGCCGCGGGTGCCGGTGAACAGGTAAGCGTGGTGCAGCCGCTGTTGCGTAAGCGCGTTCTCCAGCGCCCGCACCACGTGCTCCTGCCCCACCAGCTCGGCAAACGTCCGGGGGCGCCACTTACGGGCAAGAACCTGGGTCACGGCGAAATGATGAATGATGAATGTTGAATGATGAATGGCATTCTGCAACCGGCAACCATCCCCTCTATACCGGTTGCCGGTCAGCGAAAAACGGGAGGCGAGCCTTACCCCCGGCACTTGCAGGAAATAGCTGTGGCTGCTTCCTTCCGGACCTGACCAGGTTCACTACCATGCAATGCGGGGAGGCCCGCCGTCAGTGAATTGTAAGCATTATTCGCCCTGGCAGCCACCCGCTACGAACGTAGCTGGTCGGGCTGTCGCCCCCACAGGCTGCCAGAAACTTTACAAGCGCCCAGTTTAGTGCTTCTATTTGCCGGGAAACAGCAACATTCGTACGTACAGCGCCGCCCTTTCAAGTCCCGAAGTTCTGCCAGTAGCGACCGGAGGAGTGCATGGCCACGAAGACGATTGAATCAGTGCTCCAGGAAAAGCGTGTCTTCCCGCCGAATCCGGCGCTCGCCAGGCACGCCGCCATACCGAGCATGGACGCCTACCGCAAGTTGTGCGCTGAAGCGGAGACGGACTTCGAGGGCTTCTGGGGGAAGCTGGCGCGGGAACACGTGCTGTGGCACAAGCCGTTCACCAAGGTGCTCAACGAGAGCAAGGCGCCGTTCTTCAAGTGGTTCGAAGACGGGCAATTGAACGCCTCCTACAACTGCCTCGACCGCCATCTGAAGACGCAGCCCGACAAGGTGGCGATCATCTTCGAGGCCGACGACGGCAAAGTCACGAAGATCACCTCCCGGGAACTCTACCGCCGCGTGTGCATGTTTGCCAACGGCCTGAAGTCTCGCGGCATCAAGATGAGCGACCGCGTTATCGTCTACATGCCGATGTCGATCGAAGCCGTGGTTGCAATGCAGGCTTGCGCGCGCATCGGCGCCATTCACTCGGTGGTATTCGGAGGGTTCTCGGCCAAGAGCCTGCAGGAGCGCATCATCGACGCCGGAGCGGTCGCTGTCCTCACAGCCGACGGGCAGTTCCGCGGCGGGCGCGAGATCCCGCTGAAGCCCGCGGTGGACGAGGCCCTCGCGCTCGGCGGCTGTGAATCGATCAAGTCAGTGGTGGTGTACCAGCGCACCGGCACCGCGGTCCAGTGGAACGCCAGGCACGACGTCTGGCTGCACGATCTCGTGAACGGCCAGTCCGACACCTGCGAGCCGACCTGGGTCGACGCCGAGCACCCTCTGTTCATTCTTTACACCTCCGGCTCGACCGGCAAGCCGAAGGGCATCCAGCACTCCACCGGCGGCTACCTGCTGTGGACCATACTCACGATGAAGTGGGTGTTCGATTACAAGCCCACCGACGTCTTCTGGTGCACCGCGGACGTCGGCTGGGTGACCGGGCACTCGTACACTGCGTACGGACCACTGGCCTGCGGCGCGACCGAAGTCGTGTTCGAAGGCGTGCCGGTCTACCCCGACGCCGGGCGCTTCTGGAAGATGATCCAGGACCACAAGGCGACGGTGTTCTACACGGCCCCCACGGCGATCCGCTCGCTGATCAAGGCCGGCGGCGACCTGCCGAAGAAATACGATCTGTCCTCCCTGCGCATCCTCGGCACGGTTGGCGAGCCGATCAATCCCGAGGCGTGGATGTGGTACCACGAGACCGTCGGCGGCGGCCGCTGCCCGATCGTGGATACCTGGTGGCAGACCGAGACCGGCGGGCACATGATCACGCCGCTGCCAGGCGTGACGCCGCTCAAACCGGGTTCCTGCACCATGCCGCTTCCGGGAATCATGGCCGCGGTCGTGGACGAGACCGGTCGTGACGTGGAGAAAGGCAAAGGCGGCATTCTGGTCATCAAGAAACCCTGGCCCGGGATGATCCGCACCATCTGGGGCGACCCGGAGCGCTACAGGAAAAGCTATTACCCCGACGACTTCAAAGGCAAGTACTACCTGGCAGGCGATGGGGCCAACTGCGACCGGGACGGCTACTTCTGGATCATGGGCCGCATCGACGACGTGCTGAACGTCGCCGGCCACCGCCTCGGCACGATGGAGATCGAGTCGGCGCTGGTTTCCAACCCGCTGGTGGCGGAGGCGGCGGTGGTCGGCCGCCCGGACGAGGTGACCGGCGAGGCGGTCAGCGCCTTCGTCGTGCTCAAACAGGCGCGGCCGACGGGCGCCGACGCGCAGCGGATCGCCATCGACCTGCGCAACTGGGTGGCGAAGGAGATCGGCCCGATCGCGAAGCCCAAGGAGATTCGCTTCGGCGACAACCTGCCCAAAACGCGCTCGGGCAAAATCATGCGCCGGCTGCTGCGTTCGATCGCGAAAGGCGAGGAGATCACCCAGGACGTCTCGACGCTCGAGAACCCGGCGATTCTCGAGCAGTTGAAGCAGAAGC
>CAZCGD010000093.1:0-4515 GCA_964498105.1 uncultured Streptomycetaceae bacterium | reverse complement strand
AGCACACGCATACGGTCAGGGTGCGTTCGGGATAGGTGTAGCCCTCGAACTCGATGCCGAGCGCTTTGCGCACGTTGCTGCGCCCCCCTTCGGCGCTGACGATGAAGCTGCCGCGGATGCGCTCCTCCTCGCCGGATGAATGGGTGACGACCGCCTCGACCCCATCGGCGTCCTGGGTGAAGGTCTGGCAGGTGGTCGCCCTCCGGATGGCGCACTCCGGGCGCTGCCGCAAGAGCTGCAGCGCCTCGTCGATGATCTTGGTGCGCTCGCACTGGAGGACGTACGGAAAACGCGTGTCGTTCTTGAGCACGGCGTGGTCGAACTCGGCGAACATCTCGTCGCGCTGGCGGTCCCAGTACTGGAAGCGGGGTGAGATCAGGCCGCGCTGCTCCATGCGACCGTAGAGGCCGAGATCGTCGAGCATCTCGAGCGTCACCGGGTGGATGCTCCCGGCGCGCGGCTCCTGGTCGAGAAAGTTTTCCGCGGCCAGGGACTCGAGCACGCAGCTCCTGATGCCGCGCCGGGCAAGGTACAGCGCGAGGCACAGCCCGACCGGGCCGCCGCCGACGATCAGCACGGGGGATTGCGGGGCTGTCATGCGGATCCGGGCATTACGTTGGCACAGGTTTGACGCGCGGGCCGATCCGGCCCATTTCCCGGCCGGTGTGTTGTCAATCAGCCGGCTTGACGTTCTTGACCGCGCCGCGCCAGCCGCTCGCCGTGATGTCGAAAATGATGCCGGTGGGATCGCGGTACTTGACCTCGTAGTAGCTGTTCGGCGTGTTGGAAGGGCGGCCCTGGTAGTGGATCGCGCCGGCTTGTTGCACCTGCTTCTCGGCCTGCGCCAGGTCGTCGACCCACATGCCGAAGTGCATGACGCCGTAGTACGGATTGTCGACACCCGGAACCTTGCCGCCTTTGGCGAGGAGCGCGACATTGATCGTGCCATCGGTCATGTAGATGCCGTTTTGCGCATCGCCGGCCTTGGTCATGCCGAACGCGTCCTCGAAGAACTTCTGCGCCTGCGCCACATCCTGGACAGAGAGAGCGATGTGACGCAGTTTGTATTTCTGCTTCGCCATGGGGAGCCTCCGGGTCTGCGATGATCGGTAACCGCTCGTAATATAGAGCCCCCATTCGTGGCATGCAAGACGCCGCAATGCCTCGCGGCAATGGTTAGATCCGCCGTCCAAGTGCATAATTCGCGCTCCGACATACCGAAGCCGGAGGCAGGCATGACTCCCCCCGTATCCGCTGCAACAATGCCGTCGGCGGCAGCCGCGCGCGCTAAAGGGCCGCGTGTATTTCTCGATTACGACCAGCAGGAGCTGGACGACGCCTATGACCAGGCGGTCTATGCGCCCAACCGCAACCAGGTCAACACGCGCCTCGCGAAAGCGAGCGAGCTTGCGCGCGAACGTCTGGGCGCGCCGCAGCGCGTCGCTTACGGCCCGGCTGCAATAGAGCGGCTCGATATTTACCGGACACAGGCCGCTGGCGCACCGATCGTCGTGTTCGTGCACGGTGGTGCGTGGCAGGGCGGATCGGCGGCCGAGCACGCTTACGCGGCGGAAGTGTTCGTGCGCGCGGGTGCGCACTTTGTCGTTTTGGATTTCGATCGTGTGCAGGATGCGGGCGGCAGCCTGTTCCCGATGGTGGACCAGGTGCGGCGCGCGGTCGCCTGGGTGCATCGCAACGCCGCGAGCTTCGGCGGCGACCCGGCCCGCATTCACGTCGTGGGCAAGTCGTCCGGGTCGCATCTCTCCGGATGTGTTGCGATTACCGACTGGCGCAAGGATTTCGGCCTGCCGGCCGATACCGTCAAGGGCTACACGCTGCAAAGCGGCATGTACGACCTGCGCGGCCCGCGGCTGTCCAAGCGCGGCGCCTACGTGAAATTCACGGACGCCATGGAAGAGGAACTCTCGCCGCAGCGGCATCTTGGCCGCATCGTAGTGCCGATCGTCCTCCTCTACGGCTCGCACGAGACGCCGGAGTTCCAGCGCCAATCGCGCGAATTCGCTGAGGCGCTGAGCCAGGCCGGCAAGCCGGTCGAGCTCATCTTCGCGGAGGGTTACAACCATTTCGAGATCGCCGAAACGCTGGCCAATCCCTACGGCTACGTCGGTCGTGCCGTGCTGAAGCAGGTCGAGCTGGTGCAGGAACGAGTATGAAGTTTACTGCGGTCAAGAGGCACGATGTAATACGCGGCGCGGCCTGGCTGGCCGCGGGATTGCTGCTCGCGCCGGCGGTGGGCGCCGCGCAAGCCTGGCGGCCGGACAAACCGGTCGAGATAATCATCGGCACCAGCCCGGGCGGCCCGCAGGACCGCACCGGGCGGCTGATCCAGAGAATTCTGCAGGAGCAGAAGCTGCTACCGGTGCCGGTCAATGTCGCGAACAAGCCGGGCGGCGGCGGGGTCGTCGGGCTCAATCACTTGAGCCAGCATCCGGGCGACGGACATTACCTGATGGTGAACGCAATGACGCTGTTCACCAACCACATCACCGGCAGGACACCGCTCGCCTACACCGACTTCACGCCGCTCGCGGTCGTCGGCGTCGAGTATGTGGGCGTGGCGGTGCGCGCCGAGTCGCCGTTCAAGTCCGGGCGGGAGCTGACCGAGCGGCTGAAGAGGGATCCGGCATCGCTCAGCGTTTCGATCGGCACGACGTTCGGCAATGCAACCCATGTCTCGTTCGCGCTGGCGATGAAGGCCGCCGGCGTGGACATCCGCAAGCTGAAGACCGTCGTATTCAACTCGGGCGGCGAAGCGATGACGGCGCTCCTCGGCGGCCACGTGGACGCGATGGCGAGCGCGCCCTCGACGCTGTTGCAGCAGATCAAGGCCGGCAAAGTGGCGATGCTCGCGATCGGCGCGCCGCAGCGCCTGAGCGGCGATCTTTCCGGTATCCCGACCTGGAAGGAACTGGGAGTCGATGCCAGCTTCGAGTTGTGGCGCGGGCTGGCGGGGCCCAGGGGCATGACTCGCGCCCAGATCCAGTTCTGGGATGACGCGCTCGGTAAGGTGGTGAGGACCGAGGAATGGAGGAACGATCTCGCGCGCTTCGAGATGGAAAACGTCTACCGCAACAGCGGCGACACCGCGCATTACTGGAAGCTGCAGCACGACGAGGTGAGGATCGTGCTCATCGAGCTGGGGCTGGTAAAGTAACCCGCCCGCAGAGTCAGGCGCTGCACACCGCCTCGTCACCCTCCACCGCGATCTTGGTGCCGAAGCGCATGCTGCGCTTCACGATGTCCGCCAGAGCGGCCTGCTCGTCCTGTGGCACGCACAGCACGGTTTCGTTGGCGGCGTTATGTCGCACGAAACGGAAGGCGGCGCGCTGTACCGCGCTCCCTTCGAGCGCCACGGTCGCCAGCATGCCTACCCAGTCGCCGTGCTTCAACCCGCCGTGGCCGGTGTGGAACGAGAAGCTGCCGAGCCCATAGTAGATCGGCCTGCCCTTGTAGATCTCCACCGGCAGCGAGTAGTGCGGGCCGTGGCCGATGACGACGTCGGCGCCGGCGTCGATCGCGGCGTGCGCGATCTCGGTCATGTAATCGAGCACCTCCTGGTGCAGGCCCCAGTGGTTGGAGCAAACCACGATGTCCGCCTGCTTGCGCAAGGCGGCGACGTCGTCCCGGAAGCGGTTCAGGTGCTCCCGCTCGGCCCAGGTCAGGATGATCGGCGGCAGGCCCGGGCGATTCATGGGCGGAATTTCCGGCCGCGACTTGTGCGCTGGCACCTGGTACGCGGTATTGCCGCGAATCACCGCCACGCCGGGCGAGTGCTCTCCGGCCTCGTGGTTGGTAGGCCAGTACACCGAGGTGCGCTGCAGGAAGCCGACGCGCGCGCCGTTGCGCTCGACGATCACCGGCGCGTACGCCGCGGCGCGGTTCGCACCGGCGCCGGTATTGGGGATGCCCAACTGCTGGAGACGCGACACCGACGAGCGGATGGCCTCCGCTCCGTAGTTCACGTTATTGGCATTGCCCACGGCGTCGAAGCCGGCCAGCCTGAGCGCCTCACCGGCCGCCGCCGGCGCGTAGAAGCCTTCATCGCCGTGCGAGCGCACGCCCGGCGGATCGTAGAAGCAGCACTCCAGGTTGGCGAACCGGACATCCGCCTGCTTGAGCGTCGGGGTGACGCGCGCGAACGGCGCGCGGGGATCGGTGACATTCATCAGGTTGATGTCGCCAGTGAGCATGAGAGTGGTGCGCACGCGATCTCCGTAGGCAGATTTCTGCAATAAAGGAGACGCGATCTTACACTCTTGACAGTGGGCGCCGGGCGCGACAAGCTTTCGGGCGGGTCCAGATGCTGGAACGGGGGGGAGAGCCCCGTGACGAAGGAGGAGCGATGTTCAAGAGCATCCTGATACCGACCGACGGGTCAGAGCTGTCGCAGCGGGCCGTGAAGATGGCGATGGAGCTCGCCAAGCTGCACCAGGCGCGAGTCACCGCCATCCACGTGATTCCCGATTACCACCTGCTGATCGCCTATGAAGGCGC
>CAZCGD010000092.1:0-2442 GCA_964498105.1 uncultured Streptomycetaceae bacterium | reverse complement strand
GGGATTGAAAACGTGCTGCGCTATACTTCGTTCGCGTCCGCAAGGGGCGGACTGGACTGATCTGTAGCGATGTCAAAACGCCGCCGTAAATCCCGCCAAAGCACAACCCCCGCTTCGTCTCCACCCCCTGGAGCACCGATTGTCAAAGCGCCTCGATTGACCAGGAAATGGAGATTCGCGCTGGCTGGCCTCGGCGTCGCCATCGTTGCGGGCGTGGTGTTGCTCTGGCAGGCGCGGGGTCCTGTCGGGGTACCCCCCGAAAGCACGGTGCGGGCTGCGCCGCAGTTCGTGGGAAGCACGGCCTGCGCCGGATGCCACGCGAAGCAGAACGACGCATGGCAAAGCTCGCACCACGCGCTGGCCATGCAGGTGGCCGATGACAAGACCGTGCGCGGCGACTTCGTAAATACAAAGTTCCTTTACGCCGGCGTCACCTCGACGTTCTTCAAGCGCGACGGCAGGTTCATGGTCCGCACCGACGGGCCGGACGGCAAGCTCGCCGACTTCGAGATCAAGTACACGTTCGGCGTCACTCCGTTGCAGCAATACCTGATCGAATTTCCCGGCGGGCGCTATCAGTCGCTTGCCATCGCGTGGGACACGCGACCGAAAGGCGAGGGCGGGCAGCGCTGGTTTCATCTCTACCCCAATGAGAAGATCGACCACCAGGACCAGCTTCACTGGACGGGCCTCTACCAGAACTCGAACCTGCAGTGCGCGGCGTGCCACTCGACGAACCTGAAGAAAGGCTACGACGCGGCCAGCAACACTTACAAGACTACCTTCAGCGAGATCAACGTCGCGTGCGAGGCCTGCCACGGACCGGGCTCGCGCCATGTAGAGTGGGCGAAGCAGGCCAAGGCGCCGTACTCGCCGGAGAGCGACAAAGGCCTTGTGGTTCTGAAAAGCCGCTGGAACGAGGCATGGAAGCTTTCGGCTGCGAATGCGAAGACCGCGCAGCGCGACCAACCCGCCGCGGACGCCCTTATGAATGTGTGTGCGGCGTGTCATGCCCGCCGCTCGACGATAGCCGAAGTAGGGCAGGCCGGCGCACCTCTCGAGGAGACACACCGGCTGGCGCTGCTGACGCAGCCGAACTACCACGCCGACGGGCAGCAGCGCGACGAGGTTTATACCTGGGGCTCGTTTCTGCAAAGCAGGATGCACCAGCGCGGGGTCACCTGCATGGACTGCCACGAGCCGCACGCGTTGAAACTGCGCGCAGAAGGAAACGCCCTGTGCGTGCGTTGCCACAACGCCGCCGCATTCGACACGGAGAAGCATCACTTCCACCAAGCGGGCACGAAGGGCGCGCAGTGCGTCGAGTGCCACATGCCCGCGCAGAAATACATGGTGGTGGATCCGCGGCGCGATCACAGCTTGCGCATTCCTCGGCCGGATCTGTCAGCTTCACTTGGCAGCCCTAACGCCTGCACCCAGTGCCATTCCGACCGCAAGCCGGACTGGGCGGCGGCTGCGATGGACCAGTGGTACGGCAAGACCTGGCGCGAACGCTGGCACTATGGCACGACGCTGCATGCCGGCGTGACGCAGGGCGCGAAGGCGCTGCCCGCGCTGCTCGCGCTCGCGGAGGACGCGGTGGCGCCGTCCATCGTGAAAGCGACCGCGGCAACGCTCGCCGGTCCTCACCTCCGGCCGCAAAGCCTGCCCGCGGCGCGCAAGTTGCTCTCGAACATCGATCCCGCGATGCGCGTCGCCGTGCTCGGCCTGATCGAATCGTTCGAACCGGCTGCGCGCGCGCAAGCGGCAGCCCCGTTGCTCGCCGATCCGGTGCGCGGCGTACGCATCGAGGCTGCGCGCGTGCTCGCGGACGTTGCCGACGATCAGCTCTCAGCCGATCAGCGCAGAAATCGGGAGAAGGCGACGAGCGAATACATCGATTCCTTGCAGCAGGACGCGGACTGGCCGACAGCGAATGTCAATCTGGGCAACCTGCGGCTGCGCCAACGTCGCCCCGACGAGGCGATCGCTGCGTACGAGCGCGCGCTTTCACTCGACCCGCGCTTCGCCGGCGCCTACGTCAACCTCGCCGATGCCTACCGCCAGCAGGGCCGCGATGCGGAGGGCGAAAAGTTGCTGCGGCGCGGCCTCACGCTGTTGCCGCGCGCGCCGGACCTGCATCACGCCCTGGGGCTGCTGCTCGTGCGCAAGGCCGACAAGGGCGGGGCCATAAAGGAACTCGCCGTCGCGGCGAAGCTCGCTCCGGGTAACGCGCGCTACAGTTTTGTGTATGCCGTGGGCCTGCATTCCGCCGGCAGGCGAGGCGAGGCACTCTCGGTCCTGCGCGCCGCCGAGGCGCGCCACCCGCACGATCTGGAAATTCTCGGCACGCTCGTCTCGATGAACCGAGAGGCGGGCAAGCCGAAGGACGCGCTTTCCTACGCAAGAAGAATCGCCGAAGTTCTGCCCGACGATCCTGGC
>CAZCGD010000091.1:0-9848 GCA_964498105.1 uncultured Streptomycetaceae bacterium | reverse complement strand
CAGCAAGTAGGCGGGAAGGTGCAGAGACTAGGGGATGAGCAGCCCAGGCAATAAGCCCCATCAGCGCCCGACACCCTAACGGATCATGCCGAGGGTGATGATATAGTCCAGCGCGCAAGCGTTGTAATCCGCAGGTCGCTGGTTCGAGCCCAGCTCGGGGAGCCACGAAAAGACAGGGGCTGGCGCAATGCTGGTCCCTGTTTTGTTGTGCTCGACAAGTAGTTCACAGAGTATTGTTACAATCCCTAGTATCCTGAGCCACTATGCGACGCAGCGATTTCGACATTACCGACAAGATCCGCACCACCGACCCCATCGAAGTCGGGGACGAAGTCAGGCGCCTGTTCCTCGGACTGTATCCCGACGGAAAATTCCACCCGATTGCGCGGGCTTTCAAGGACCTGTCGCTGCTGTATCACGGCAAGCACCCCGATTACCACCCCTGCGACACCGGCTACCACGACATTCAGCACGTGCTCGACGTGACACTGACGATGGCGCGCCTGCTGGACGGTTACGAACGCAGCCGTAAGAAACAGGCAAAGTTGCCGCAAGTGTATTTCTCTGTCGGCGTAATCACTGCGCTATTCCATGACTTTGGCTATTTGCGGCGACGCAGTGATCACCAACACCGCTTTGGCGCTGAATACACGCTGGTTCATGTCACTCGCGGATCGCATTTCCTGCGGGACTATCTGCCGCGCATCGGATTGAAACAATATGCGCTACCTGCGTCGCAAATGGTCCACTTCACCGGCTACGAGCGCAAAGTCGACACTATCCGCCTCGACGACCCGGTTCTGCGCCGCGTCGGCGAGATCCTCGGCACCGCGGACATCGTCGCGCAGATGTCTGACCGCTGCTATCTGGAGAAATGCCGTGATCGGCTGTATCCGGAGTTCCTGCTGGGTGGGCTCACCCGCCGCAAACTGCCCGGCGGCCGGACTATCACCGTGTTCAATTCCGGCAATGATCTGGTAAGCAAGACCCCCGGGTTCTATCTCAACGCCATGAAACGTCTTGATTCTCAACTCCATCGTGCTTACTTGTATGCGGAAACGTACTTTGGCGGCCAGAACCTGTACCTCGAAGAGATGAAAAGGAACGTGAAGTATGCAGCCGTGGCGGCCAACGACTCCGACCCCGGGCTCGACCTGTTACGCCGCAAACCACCCAGTACGCTGTTGTCCAGCGTGCGGGCGTACCCGGAGGATCTGGTAATTCGGTAAACGGTGCCGGAGACTCGAGCAACGGCCGCGCAATAACGCGGCCGTTGCTTATTTGTCGATGGTGATTCCCTGCTCCGCCAGCGCCCGCGTCATCTGCGCTGCCCAGCCACGATTCGCGAGCGGGCTGGCAGGACTGGGATGCGGCACGACGCCGAGCTTGACCCGCAGGTCCTGCAGCGCGGCTGCGGCTCGGTCCGTGGCAAAACGCCCTACCCCCACTACGTATTCGGGCTGCATCCGCTCGACGGTCCGCCGCAACGCCTCGTTGCACGCATCGAACAGCGCTGTGCTCTCGGCGCGCGGCAGCTTGTCGGGGGTATGGTTGCGCCCGCTCGCTTCCATGAACACGAGCGGGCAATAGTTAACGACGAAAAACCGCGCGAAAAACCGCTGCGGGGTGCCAAACGCATCGCGCGCCCAGCCCCACAGCCGTTGACCGCTCACCTCGCCCCGGGCGCACTGGAATCCCGCAACCGGCCGCTTGGGGTGCTCGCGCGCGGGCCGCGCGACAGCAGCTTCGATGCCCAGCCAGTCACGAACCACGGCAACATCGCCAAAAGGGACACCGGTCTGTGCCATGCCGAATGGCCCGGGATTCATGCCGAGCAGCAGGACTTGTGGCTTGCCGGCCCCGTAGCGCTCGAGATAGTTGCGGTGGGGTTTCCAGGCGTATGCGAGCGGGTTGTAGACGTAAGCCACCGGCGGCGCGAACCGGAGCCGCGCGACGTCATCACGCAGGCGGCGCGCGATCTCGACGAGTTCCATTTAACCTAGAAAAAGCAATCAGCCGCCGATAGACGCCGATGAACGCCGAAAAATCATAGCGATGCAACAATTTGTCACCATCACCCAAAAGGTAAATGCGCCGCCGCCCGGAAGACGTTGATTCATCGGCGTTCATCGGCGTTCATCGGCGGCTCAACTGCCGTTTTTAGGTTTAAAGGCGCGGGGGAATCCCGCGCCGGGTCAGGCCGGCCTGCCTGCCGTCACCGCGCCGATGGCCTTGAACAGGTCAGCAACGGTCTCGCGCGGTATGCCGCGGGTGATGAAGACGAGACGCGTCGTGCGATCCGCGCTCGGCCACGCGGTGAGCTCGAGCGGCGGATGGAACAGGTGCTGCACCCCCTGCACCACCATCGGGCCGGCCTTGCCGGCAACGTTGACCAGCCCTTTCACGCGCAGCAGGTCCGGCCCGCGCAGCGCGGTCAGCACTTCGAGGCATTGCGTGAACGCTTCCCACGGCATTGGCCGGTCGAAGCGCAGCACGAAGTTTTGCACTGTTGCGTCGTGCCGGTGCACGTGGCCGTGCTCGTCTTCTTCGTCCGCGCCGAGCCAGCGCTCGACTTCCTCCAGCCTGGCGTTGGCGCGCCGCAAGCCGACGTCAACCAGAAACGACAGCTCGACCTCGCCGTTCAGCGCGACCTTCAACGGCGCCTTCGGGTTGAGCTCGCGCAGCCGCGCGGTAAGCGCGGCGAGCTGCTTCTCTCCAACGAGGTCCGACTTGGTCACCACCAGCCGGTCGGCCAGCGCGACCTGCTTGACCGGCTCGGTGAACTGCACCAGCTGTCCCGGGGCGTTGACGGCGTCCACCAGCGTCACCACGCAATCGAGGCGGTACTGCTCGAGCAGCAGCGCATCGGTGATCAGCGTCTGCATCACCGGCGCCGGGTCGGCGAGCCCGGTGGTTTCGATCACCACGCGGTCGAAATCGATGATCTCGCCGTTGCGCCGCTTGATGAACAGGTCGCGCAGGGTCTCCTGCAGGTCGCCGCGCAGCACGCAGCACAGGCAGCCGTTGTTGAGCAGCATCATCTGCTCGGACGAGACCTCGATCAGGTCGTTGTCCACGCCGATCTCGCCCAGCTCGTTGACGACGACGGCCACCCGGTTCATCTCCGGCCGCTTGAGCAGCCGGTTCAGCAGCGTCGTTTTGCCGCTGCCGAGGAAGCCGGTGATGATGGAAACGGGGATCAGCCCCGCGAGGGCATCGCGGGTGGTGCCTGGGCTGGTTTGGGTCAGCATGAGATGAACGTAAGCGGTGAGCGGTGATTGGATAAGGTCTGCGGACTTGAAGTTTTCCGCTTACCGCTTACTGTTTACCGCTTACCTACTCAAAAAGAAGTCTCCAGAGTGTAGAGACCACCGCCAAAGCGGTCGACCGCGTAAACCAGGCGGTTTTCGTCCACCCACACGTCGTTGATCTGCGCTGATCCTTTCGGTGCGAGCTTGGGCGCGGCCGGCACGAAGTAGCCCGCTTCCTTCGGCTGCAGCGGGTTGGTCAGGTCGAACGCGCGCACCCCGCCGTTGAAGAACGTGCCGAAAATCAGGGTCTCCGAGCGGAACGAGCACGGTCCCGGCTGGTTTTCATGCAGGTTGTGCGAGCCGTAGCGGCCTCCCCGCTTGATGAAATTTTCCGCGGGCGGCAGCGGCAGCGTTGCCACCGGCACCAGGTTGCTTTCGACCCGCGCATCCACCACCCACGTCAGCTTGGGCCAGTCCTCGCCGTTGTCCTTGACGCACTCGTCCGAGATGACCAGATAGCCGCGTTCGATCAGCGGCAGCACCGTGTGCGTGAAGCCGTTGTAGGGCGGCGAATACTGCAGGTGGCCGACCGGCTTCGGCTTCGACTTATTGCTGATGTCCAGGATCCAGGCTCCACCGTCAATGTAGGCGACGTAGGCGCGGTCCGGCTTCTGCGGATAAACGTTGGTGTTGTGCGGACGGTAGCCACCATCGAATTTCGGATGGCGCGGCGGCGGCGGCGCGGTGTCACCCTTGCGCGTGCCGGGATACCACCAGCGCCCCACCTCGGTCGGCTTCGATGGGTTGCGGACATCGATGATGCGGTAGAACTGGTCGTCCTTCGGGTGGGTCGGCTCGAAGTCCGGGGAGCCGGAAGTCAGGTGCACGTACTCGCCGTCCACGAAAAACACGCAATGCGCGCCGCGCGAGTGCGGGCCGGAGGTGTCGAAGTGCGAGATCAGCTTCGGTTGCTCGGGCTTGCTGATATCGAACAGATCGAAGCCCGCGGGCTTCAACCCCCACTTCTTGGTCTGGTAGGCGACCGCCATGATGTCGCCCACCACGTCGAGCGAATTCGAGCGCACGTCGGCGTGCGGCAGGTCGGTCTGGACAATCATTTTGGGATTGCGCGGGTCGGTCACGTCCACCCCGGTGAAATTCTTGGGCGCCGATTCGTGCGCCAGCCACAGGATGCGCCGGCCGTCCTTCGTCTTTTGCATGTTGATGCCCTCACCAACGCCGCCGAAGCCGGCGAGCTCGTTGTGGGCGATGAGTTTCATGTTGAGGGCCAACTGAGCCGCTCCCCCACCCGGACGCAAAGATCCCTCGACTGCCATTTATTTTCCTTTCCGTGTTATGCGCCGCGGGGTCGATCCCCGCAAACCCGCGCGTTTCCTCAAAACCGAGTGTATAGCAGCCGTGTCGTGCAGGGACCAGCCCTGCCTCAGTGCCGCAGTGTAATACGGAATGCTGCCGTCGAAGAGTGGCGTCGGGCACCGTAGCCGCCTTACGAACGCCCGGATGATGTCGATATCCTTCTGGTAGATCTTCGACTTCATGTGCGGCGGCAGATAACGCCCCCGCACCATCATCATTCCGCGCACCTGGAACATGCGCGAGCTGCCGGCGCCGTCGGCGATGACCCGGTACAGCAATTCCAGGTCTATCCCCGCCTTCTCGCCCACCACCATCGCTTCGGCGGTCGACAGATTGTGTATGGTCACCAGGAGGTTGGCGACGAATTTCAGCTTGGAGCCGACGCCGAACTCGCCGCAGTAATAAGTCGAGCGCGCGAAGCCGTCAAACACCCTGCGGCAGCGGTTGAACGCGCGGCGGTCGCCGCTGGCGTAGATCGCGATGTCCTTCGCAGCCGCCTGGGCGCCGGTGCCGCTGATCGGGCAGTCGAGCAGGACCACGCGCTTGCGCGCGAGGCGCCGCCGCAGGCTTTCCTTCAGTTCCAGCGTCATGGTGCTCGCCTCGATCACGATCGTGCCCGGCCGGGCGCCAGCGGCAATCCCTGCCTTGCCGAAATAAGCTGCCTCCATCGCCGCGGGCGACGGCAGCGATGTAATGATGATCCGCGCTCCCGCCGCGACTTCGGCGCAGGACTGTGCTGCGCGCCCGCCCAGCCGCGTCAAGGCCCTGCGCGCGGCCGGCGCTACGTCGTAGCCGACGACGTTGAATCCGGCATCGAGCAAGTGGCGGGCGAACGCGCCGCCCATGATGCCGAGCCCGATCTGCCCTATGGTGCCCTTGCTGCGACGCTTCTTGCGTGCCATCGGTCGTTACTTCAGCGTGTTGAAGATGACAAAGGGGCCTGAATTTTAGCAGACCGGCACCCCTTTGCCTCCTCACTGCATTTGATATTTGTGAGACGTGCCGCCCTCCGTTAAGATGCGCATGCGTCCGGCCTGGCCCATTCACGCTCCATACCGGTACCACGATCAGATCGAAACCGAAAGGCCATCCCTTGAAACAAATCAACGTCGGCATCATCGGCACCGGCTGGTGCGGCGGCATTCGTGCCGAAACCTGCGCCAGCAATCCGGTCGTCGGCAACCTCCATATCGCGGAGACGCGGCCGGAGCGGCTGGCCGAGGTCGCGAAGGCGACCGGCGCGAAAACCGCCACTGCGGACTACCGGGAGCTGCTGAAGATCAAAGAGATCGACGCCTACATGATCTCGGCGACCCCCGAGACCCTCCACTACCCCATGGCGCGCGAATGCCTGCTTGCCGGCAAGCACGTGTTCCTGGAGAAGCCGATCGCGATCGAACTGCACGAGGCCGACGATCTCATAGCGATTGCGAAGAGGAACCAACTCAAATTCACTATCGGCTATTCCCAGCGCTTCAATCCCAAGTTCGCGTACGTCAGAAAATCGATCGTGGACGGCGCCATCGGCCGGCCAGTCTCCGCGCTGGTCAGCCGCCACATTACGCGCAGCCTCGGCAAGAAGATCACCGGTCGCGGCAAGCTCTCCCCTGCCGCGATGGAATCGACTCACGACCTCGATTTCATTCTGTGGTGCCTCGAGCCGGCAAAGCCGGTGCGGGTGTATTCCCAGGTGAACTACGGTGCGATGAAAGAATCCACTGGTGCCGATATACCCGACAACCAGTGGATCACCGTCACCATGGACAGCGGGCTGTCGTTCGTCGTCGGTGGCGGCTGGGGCCTGCCTCCCGGCTATCCGAACTTTTCCATGACCTGGATCGAGATGATCGGAACGGAGGGCTCGGTGTTCGTCGATGACAGCCATCGCGATGTCGTGCTGAATACCGTTAAAGACGGCATGCGTCTGCCGATGTCATCCATGCCGGGCGAATTCGTGGACCACGCCTACGCCGGGCCGATGAAGGCGGAGACCGTGCACTTTCTCGAGGCGGTCGCCTGCGACCGTCCGGTGCTGGTCACCGCAGAGCAGGCGCGGCGGGTCATGGAAGTCTATATGGCCGCGGACCTCTCGGCGGAGCGCAACGAGCCGGTCAGCCTGCCGCTGCCGGAGTCGCGGCCGTCCGTTGCCGCTACTCGTTGAAAAGCAATCGAACCGCCAAGACGCCAAGAACAAAGCGGGGACACGAAGGACACAAAGGACACGAAGGAAAAACAAGAACAATAATTGAACCGCCAAGACCGCCAAGAAATGCAAGAATGGAGCCGCAGATACACGCAGATACACGCAAATAAGAACAAGTCGACTCACGACTCACGATTCACTATTTACGATTCACTATTCACGCTGTCATGAAGAAAAAACCAAAACGCATCGGCCTCGCGATCATCGGCGCGGGACGGGTCGGGCTCATCCGCGGCGAGCTTGCCGCCCGTCACCCCGAGGTGGACTGGATCGGCATCGCCGAGATCAATCCCGAGCGCGGCGAGATCGTGCGCGAGAAATGCGGCGCGGATTTCGTCACCACCGATTACCGCGAGCTGCTGGCGCGTCCCGAGGTCAACGCGGTGATCGTGTCCACCGATGAGCACCTGCACGTCGACCCGGTGATCCTGGCCGCGGTGCGCAAGCTGCCGCTGCTGATCGAGAAGCCGCTCGCGACCGACCTCGCTGAATCCGCGAGCACCCTCGCTGCCATCGAAAAATCCGGCGTCGACGCCGTTATCGGCTACACCCAGCGCTTTCGCCGCCGCTGGCTGGTGGCGAAGGAGAAGGTCCGCTCTGGCGCGCTCGGCGAAGTGACGATGGTCACCTCGCGCGCCTTCATGAACCGCCTGGTCGCCATCGACAATTACCAGCGCAGCGACAACCGGGCGGAAGTAACGCCGATGGTGATCTCCGGCACGCACGCGCTCGACATCGTGATGTGGCTGATGGAAACCAAGAAGCCGGTCGAGGTCTACGCGCGCTCGGTGAACAAGGCGCTGGGTCCGACGTGGCAGGGCGTGGACGGCACCGGTTACACCATTATTTTCGACGACGGCGCGATCTACCACGGCGTAATTTCCTGGGCGCTGCCCGAGGTCTGGCCGGGCGCGGTTTACAGCCTCGAGGTGGGCGCAGTCGGCACCGAGGGCGTGCTCACCATCGACGACACCCATCGCGACATGATCCTCGCCACCAACCTGATCCAGGCCGAGGGCTACGCGCCGGACAAGCGCCGCCACGTCGATTTCCTGACCAGCTACCCGGTCGGTGACATGGCGCTTGGCGAGTTGCGCGGTCCCATGCGCGAGGAGACCAATTCCTGGCTGAACCGCGTGTCGCTCGGCGTCCCTACGCAGCACGCCACCGCCCGCGAGGGTCACAATCGCCTGATGCTGACCAAGGCGATCGACCTGTCGGCGAAGCTCAAGCGGCCGGTCAAGCTTCCCATCAGCCCGGATGATCTGGCCGGCGTGTAGCATTCGGGGCCGACTATAATATCGGGCAACACCCGTCTTGACCGGGGGCAGCATGGCGTCCCACTTGCTGCTGCCCGTCATCCCGCGAAAATAGCCGACTCGAACATAAACATACAAGAGGAGACCACCATGAATCTCAAGCGCCATCTGCTCGCCGCAGGCGTATTGGCAACACTGTTGCCGGCGTCCCTCGCCTGGTCGCAGGCGAAGAAGGATGACTACCCTTCCCGGCCGGTGCGCATGATCGTGCCGTTCGCGCCGGGCGGAGCTTCGGATACCGTCGCCCGCATCATCCAGCCGGCGCTGGCCGATCTCCTCAAGCAGCAGGTGGTGATTGACAACCGCGGCGGCGCCGCCGGCAATATCGGCGTGGAACTCTCGGTCCGCGCCAATCCGGACGGCTACAACTTCCTGCTCGGCAATGTCGGCACCATGGCGATCAACCCGGTTTACTACGTCAAGTTCCCGTACCGGCCGTTAAAGGACCTGATCCCGGTGACCCAGGTGGTGGACGTGCCGGGCTGCCTGGTCGTGCACCCTTCCCTACCCGCCAAGAACACGAAGGAACTGATTTCCTATCTCAAGGCGAATCCGGGCAAGCTTAACTACGGGGCGCCAGCGCCCTCCAGCGCGAACAATTTGGAAATGATCATGTTCCTCAACGCCACTGGCACGAACGCCGTGCAGATTGCATACAAAGGCGGCGCCGGGCCGGCGATGATCGGGCTGCTCGGCAACGAGGTACAGATGATGTTCGTGACCTTCTCCTCCGCCGTCGGCTTTGCCAAGCCGGGCCGCGTCAGGATGCTCGCCGTGGTTTCGCCTGAACGCAACCCCGCGCTACCGGAAATCCCAACGATGCGCGAGCAGGGGCTCGACATGGTCGTTGGCTCGTGGCAGGGATTGTTTGTACCCAAGGGCACGCCGCAACCGGTGGTCAATAAGCTCTTCAAGGTCGGCCACGAGATGATGAAGGACCCACAAGTGGTCAAGCGTCTCGGCGACAGTGGAATTACCATCGTCACCAGCAAGTCGCCGGCGGACTTCGTTGCTTTCGTGAAGGCGGAGACCGATCGCTTCGGGAAGGTAATCAAGGACAACAACATCCAGACGGAGTAATGTCCGGCGAGCGGCAAAGAATATTTAGCCGCCGATGAACGCCGATAAGATCAAGCGGCGTGTATCGGCGTCCAGCGGCGGCTGATTCTTGATTTTTATTTTTGAAAAAACTTCTACATAGACGAACAGGAGAATGAGATGGCGAACTTCGGAATAGCGGGAGTGGACTGGCAGCAGCGGATTAACTGGGAGCGGATGCGCAATTACCGGCTCGAGCGCGCGCGCGAGAAGATGAAGGCGCACGGATTGGGCGCGCTGCTTTTGATGTACGACGAGAACGTCCGCTACGTCACCGGCACCCTGACTCCCGGCTGGAACCGGTTGAAGCCCGGATTGCGTTACGCGATGCTCTGCGGCGACGACAAGCCGGTCCTGTTCGAGCAGGGCGACCTGGGCTTTCAGATCGAGCGCCACTCGCCGTGGATTCCGAAGGAAAACGTCCGCTGGTCCTACGCCTGGATCAAAGGTGCGGCAGGCCCCGCTTCCAGCCAGCAGGTCAAGAAATTCACCAATGCCATCAAGCAGGAAATGAAAAAATCCGGTGTCGCCGGCGCCAAGCTCGGCGTCGACTTCATCGACATCAACATGCTGCAGGTGTTCAAGGACGAGAAGCTCGAC
>CAZCGD010000090.1:0-1516 GCA_964498105.1 uncultured Streptomycetaceae bacterium | reverse complement strand
CGAGGTGGCCGCGCCGAACAGCAGCACCGTGAGTCCCCATTCCCAGTGGATGCCGCCGATCAGATCGTAGATAACGCGCACCATGCCGTAGATCGCGGTCTTGATCATCACGCCGCTCATCAGGGCGGACACCGGCGACGGCGCGGCTGGATGCGCCTCCGGAAGCCACACGTGCAGCGGCAGTATGCCGGCCTTGGCGCCGAAGCCGAAAAAGGCCAGCAGGAACGCCACCGTGGCCCAGAAGCCGTTCAAGTCCGCCGCGCGCAACGCTTCAAACGTGTAGTCGCCGTGGCCGCCGTGCAGCACGCCAAAGCACAGCAGGATGCCGAGCGCGCCGATATGCGCGACCAGCAGATAGAGGAAGCCGGCCTTGCGGTTCTGCTCGTTATGGTGCTCGGTGGTGACGAGGAAATACGAGGAGAGCGCCATCGACTCCCAGGTGATCATGAACAGATACGCGTCGGCGGTGATCAGCACGAAGGCCATGCTGGCGAGAAACACGTGATACTGCAGGTTCAGCAGTCCGAGCGCCTTCGCCTCGGTGCCGCTAAAGTAGCCGACCGCGAACAGCGAAATGCCGAACGAAACTCCGCCCAGCAGCAGCAGGAAAAACCCGGACAGCGCATCGATGCGAACGTGAAACGGCAGGTCAGGCAGGCCCGCCGGCAGTATCGCCGCGCTGGGGGACGCGCCGATCGCCCACAACCCGGTCGCCGCGAGCAATAGCGAGACCAGCGCTCCGGCGGGAAACACGACGTGGGTGATCAGTCGCGGCGCGCGCATGAACGCCAGGCCAATTACGCCCAGACCGATCCAGATGACCGATAGCGTGACCGCCGCCTCGATCGGTTGGAAAAATGCTGGCATCGGCTATGTGCGGTCGGCCACGCGGTTGTGAACTACTTGTTGCGCGGCAATGTATTGATTCTATGCGCTCCACGCCGCTCCGCGCAAATGACGAATTCCTTCAATCGAACCGCTGAGATCGGAAGAAAAGAAAAACAAACAATTGAACCGCCAAGCGCGCCAGGAGAATCAAGAATAATATTGAACCGCCGAGGCGCCGAGAGAAGCAGAACAAGAAAGACAGGAACTTTAACGCTATGTTGAGCGGCACCCGTCAGCGCCAGCGGCGCTGACATCGCGTCCGCTCGAACTACAGTTAGGCGTCAAGAGGACCCGCACCAAGTTCGCTACGGTCGCGCGACCAGAATAAACGTGCGCATCGGGTACGCGAGTTCACCGTGTGTGAGATAGGGCTCAAGCATAGCACTCACGTCCCTGACGAACCTCTCGCGCCCGTCTTCGGATAATAGCGCCACTGCATGGCGGGTCGATGGAGAGCCCACAGTCATGCCATCAATGAACGATCGAATTGACGCAAAGTGTGACACACCGTCCTCAGTGCGAAGCTCGATGCTCGTGAACCCAGCCCGTGTAGCCGTGTCACGTATTTCGTCGGCACTGGCAAACGAACAGGCTCGCTTTGCCGGCGCAGCGTCCACGTTCTGACGTT
>CAZCGD010000089.1:0-6689 GCA_964498105.1 uncultured Streptomycetaceae bacterium | reverse complement strand
GTCGCGCGTGGAACCCAGCGCGGTCGTGGCGCGCCCCAGTTGCAGATGCGACTGGAAGCCCAGTGAGAGATATTCTACGACCCCAATCAGGGCGCGATTCTTCAATTTTGCGAAATCGTCCTCGACCACTTCGTAGCGGAGAAAGGGCGCTACCAGCGTCAGATCGGCAGGCACCTGTGACGGGGCGGGCAGCGAGGGATCGGTACTGTAGGTGTCATCCTGGTACTGGAGCCCGATGGAATAGCGATGCGCCCAGCCGTTTACCAGGCCCCTCGACCAGCCGCCGTAGATTTCTCCCTGGTCGCTCGCGTGGTAGTACTGGCCGATGACGTTGCTGTCGCTGTAGATCGAGTCGATCCGCCGGTAGTTCGAGGCGGAAACCCCGGCTGCCCAGCGCGTGTCGAGCGCATAAAACGGCCGGTCCAACTTGAACGCGTTGCTATAGCCGTCGTCGAAAATTCCGCGCGTGTAGCCAACTCTGGTCCAGCCATCGAAGGCGCGGTTGTGCGAAATCGCGAACACCCGGCCGGTGCGTTCGTCATCCGATTCCCGGCTCGCGCTGACCTCGACGCCGCTACCCAGAAAGTTGTACTCCTTCAACGACAACCCGCTCGTATTGGTGCCGCCTTTCCGAGTGAAATTGAATCCCGGAATCAGCGTCCACTTGTCGCGCGTCGTGACCTCGATGTCCACGACGCCGTCGTGGTAGGCAACCGGCTGGATGCGGACGTCGTAGATGTAATTGTTGCCGCGCAGCAGGCGCTCCGTTTCCTCGATCAACCGCACCGATAGCGGCTCGCCGCTATTAAACAGGAGCGCACTCCTGATTACGCTCGGGCGGGTCCGGATATGCAGCTGGTTGGCGAGCCTGAACAGCGCATTGTCTTCCTGCGGGTCGTCCAGGTCGAAGATATTCTGGTTGTTGATGCGGATCTCGCCGATGATGGCGCCGGCTGCTTCCAGCTCCCGCAAGGACGGGATGGGCTTGCCCTCGCTACCTTCCTGCGCTGCCGCCGTGGCGATCGACAGGAAGAGGAAAAAAGCAAGAGTGGCAAGCCCGCGGATCGGCCCGATGTAGCGCAGTCGTTTCAAGATGCCTGGTACGCGGGCCGGGCCTCGGCCCCGGGCCTGCGCAAGCCCGTGAGAAGCGTGAATAGTGAATGGTGAGAAGTGAATGGAAGCCAGGCAGGCTGCGCACTGGAAACGGTGATCCGTGATCCGACGGCCTTCGACAAACGCGGCTCCGTCGAATCACGATTCACGAATCACGATTCACGCCTTTGCCTTGTTAGTGACCGGCTGCCAGCGGCCGTCGATCAGCCCCTGCATCGGCTGGAACTGGATCTTGTACGCCATCTTGCGGCTGTGGGCGATCCAGTAGCCGAGGTAGAGGTAAGGCAGGTCGAGCCGTCGGCACAGCTCGACCTGCCACAGGATGTTGTAAGTGCCGAAGCTCGCGCCGCGCACTTCGGGATCGAAGAAAGCGTAGACGGACGACACGCCGTCCTGCAGCTTGTCGAGGATCGAGACCATGCGCAGCGCGCCGTTCTCGCGGAACTCGATCAACCGGGAATCCACGTTGCTCTGCAGCAGGAAATGGCGGTACTGCTCGCGGCTGTCCTGGTCCATGCCGCCGCCCGAGTGCCGCTGCGACTGGTAGCGCAGGTAGAGCGCGTAGTGCTCGGGGTGGTACTTGAGCTCCAGCATGTCGGCCGTGAGCGCGCCGTGCCGCTTGAGGGTGCGGCGCTGGCCGCGCGAGGGCTCGAACTCCTCCGCCAGCAGGCGCACCGGCACGCAGGCGCGGCAGTGGTCGCAGTGCGGGCGGTAGGTGAAAGCGCCGCTGCGGCGGAAGCCCGCGCGCACCAGTTCCGAGTACACCGGGCCGTCGATCAGGTGGCTGGGGGTAGCCACCTGCGAGCGCGCCATCCGCTCCGGCAGGTAGCTGCACGGATAGGGCGCAGTCGCGTAGAACTGCAGCACCGACAGAGGGAACTCAGTCAAATAAGTCATCGTCGAGGCTCCACTCCCCCACCGTCCGCGGATAGTTTACCAAGATTGAGAGCTTGCGCATGAATTCCGCGCGGGGAATCTCGCGCGCGCCGAAGCGCGCGAGGTGCGAGGTCTTCATCTGGCAGTCGATCATGCCGTAGCGCCAGCGGTCGAGTTGGCGCACGAGGTGCGCGAGCGCGATCTTGGAGGCGTCGGGCACGCGGGTGAACATGGATTCTCCGAAGAACAGGCGCCCCTGCGCCACGCCGTAGAGCCCGCCCGCCAGCTCGCCGCCGATCCAGGTTTCCACGGAATGCGCGTGCCCGGCGCGGTGCAGCGCCAGGTAGGCGGCCGCCAGCTCCGCGGTGATCCAGGTGCCGTCCTGCCCCGGGCGCGGCGCGGCGCAGGCGCGGATCACGTCCTCGAACGCGGTGTCGGCGCGCACCTCATAGTCGCGCCGGGCCAGGCGTTTCCTCAGGGAGCGCGGCAGCTTGAGTTCCGGGGGCAGCAGCACCATGCGCGGGTCGGGGCTCCACCACAGCGGCGGCTGGCCTTCGCTGAACCATGGAAAGATGCCGCCACGGTAGGCTTCGATCAGCCGTGGAACCGAGAGGTCGGCGCCGGCGGCGAGCAGTCCGTTCGGCTCTTCGAGCGCGCGCTCGAGCGGGGGAAACGGGTCGCCGGGTGCGAGCCAGGGGATCATGCCGCGTTATTGTAGCGGCGCGCTTCCGGCAACAGCGGCTTTTGCCGTAAGATGTACTAGTGTCCTGAGTCGTTGGTTCGTTGATAGATTCATTGTGTTGGGGACGCGCTATGCATTACAAAAGTGCCGAAATTGGCGCCAGACGCGAAGCAAACCGCAGCCAGGTTGGACACCTGGCGAGGATTTGCGACAAAGTATGGCGTCAATTGTCGGCATCTTTTGTTCAGCGAACCAGCGACTCAGGACACTAACATGGCGAAGTCAATCCGGACCAGTCCCGACTTCTCGCACCCGATCGAGGCGCTGAAGGCGTGTCACGAACGCCTGCGATCGCAATGCGCCGCGCTGCGCGAGCTCGTGGGCCGCATCCGGGAATCTGGATGCGACGCCGAGGCGCAGCAGGCGGCGGCGGGGGTCATGCGCTATTTCGACACGGCCGCGCGCCACCATCACGCGGACGAGGAGGAGGACCTTCTGCCGCGCATGGTGGCGGAGGCATCGATGGACCGCGGCTTACGGCTCACGCGCCTCGTGGCCGATCTCACGAGGGAGCACCGCGAAATGGACTGGGCCTGGAGCCGGCTGCGCCCCGTATTGCAGAAGATCGCGGCCGGCGAGCACGCTGTCCTAGATACGCGGGCCGTGAACCGCTTTGCCCAGCTCTACACGGCGCATATCGCGCTCGAGGAGGCCAGCGTCTTCCCGCTGGCCGAGATGCTGCTGTCGCGCGCGAGTCTGGCTGAGATCGGCGCCAGCATGGCGCAACGGCGCGGCGGCGCGCGCTGCTGACGGCCGGATTACCTGATCACGCCGCAGGCGACGCGCCCGCCGGCGTTGCCGGTGGGATCGGTCTTGAAATCGTCGACCCCCGCATGCACGATCACCGCGCGCCCGATGATGCCGTTGGGGCTGCTGGTGTTGACGGCAATGTCCCCCACCGTGAAGTTGATCTTCGCCACGCCAGCGTCGTTGAAGGGGAGGTTGCCGAGATCGCCCGCATGTTTCTCGGGGTCGTACGGGCCGCCATGCTTGTGCTTGGTAGGATTGAAATGGCCGCCGGTGCTCATCGCCTTGTCGTCGCTGCAATCGCCTTTCTCGTGGATGTGGAAGCCTTTCGGGCCCTTGCTGTGGCCGGTAATCTCGCCGGTGACGCGCACCACGTCGCCAATCTGGGTGAACGTCACGGTGCCCTGGACCTGCGAACCGCTCCTCGGCTCGAGCTTCGCGCTGGCCGTCGGTTCCTTGCTGTCCTTCCCGGCGCAGCCCGCGGCCAGCAGCGCGCCGCAGGCGATACTCATTGCAATCTTCTTCATACCCCCTCCTGTTATGACGGATTTAAATGCGCGATTGGAAACGCGACTGCAATACTATCAGGTTCGCTGCTGACGCTGGCTGCAAAGCGGCCAGCGTCAGCAGCGAACCTGCTGCTTGCAGAACTGTTCCAGCTCCCGCACCGCCGTGCGGCCGGAAACCGGCTGGCGCGTCTTGCTGGTCGGGTAGTCCAGCGCCAGCCTGAGCTCGTACTTGTCGAAGAAGGCGTTGAACAGCTCGCCGCCCAGCGTGCCGACGGCGTGCAACCCGTCGGACTTCGGGTCGTATTCGAGCAGGATTGCGGACAGCGGCTGCGGCGCCGGGCCGTTCACGACTTTGGCCCCGGCCGCCGGGTCGTACTCGCTGTGCTCGGAACAGCAATGAATGGTATTGGCCCGCATGACCCTGGAGGCAGTCGACTGCTCGCGGTAGCTGATGAAGCTGATCTGCGGCGTGGGATAGGTCAGGCGGTGCGCGCAGATCGCGGAGTAGCCGACGATCGCGCGCCTGGGGCCGACCCCGCCGCTCCACTGGTAGGTGGAACCGTCCTCGGTCTTCAACTGCACGTCGCGCCCGGTCGGCTTGCCCAGGTTCAGCAGAAAGCAGGGCGTGGTCTCGAACGGGTAGTGAAAGATGTAATTGCGGTTCGCGACCAGGTCCGCGGCTCTTAGCGGCTTGCCGCTCTCATCCGTCAGCTGCGCGCGGGTATAGAGGCGGGGCTTGAGCCCGTCCGCAGCCAGCGCCTCGTGAGCGCCGAGCGCGCAGGTGGCGGCGCAGGCCTGGATGAACTCGCGGCGATGCATGGTTCCAATTGTCGGGACAATGCCCGTCCTATGTCAACGACCCCGCAGGGTCTGCCCGTCGCAGGATAGTACATGCTCGGCATGCTGCTATTCGCAGTCTTCCTGTGGATTCGAGGTTGTTGATCTGAATCAAGCCGCTTGCAGGCGCAATCTGCGACATTGGACGGGGCCGCGACCAAGGCGAGATCGAGGACGGCCCCCACATGCTGAAGACATTGAACATCATCCGCGACGAGCACCGCTCGATTGCCGCGATCCTGCACGGGATGAAATATCTCGTTCAGGGAATCCGCGCGCGCAGGAAGAAGGTTGATCCGCGCGTGTTTCACGCGATGCTGTATTACCTCGACACCTTCTCCGAGCGCATGCACCATCCGAAAGAAGACCAGTACCTGTTCAAGGCGATGCGGGAACGCAGCGCGGAAGCCGACACGCTCATTGCCGATCTTGAAGAGGACCACGCCCGCGGAGAGGACGCGCTGCGCAGGCTCGCGCAATGCCTGATTCGCTACGAGGAAGGCGGCGAACGGGAGTTTCCGGCATTCGAGCGCGAGGTCGAAAACTTTGTGCGGAATTACCGGGACCACATGCGCAAGGAGGAAGACGTCGTGTTCCCGTTGGCGGAGCGGCTTCTCAGCGAGTCGGACTGGCAAGCGATCGATCGCGCTTTCGAAGCCAACCGCGATCCACTCGCGGGCGAGCGGGACACCCGGGACTTCGAGAAGCTGTTCGACCGCATCGTCAACCTCGCCCCGCCGCCGATCGGCGTCGGGCCGGAGGCTTAGAGCGCCTAACATAATGAAACACACGCTGCGCTGTCACGGTTTTGGCTACGCGCGACAAGCGGCACGGTCAGACCCTGCAATGGGCATGCACCGAGCCAGTAGCCGCGGGCCAGAACCGCGCCAGCCCACAGGGGGTTGCGGCCACAATCGCCGCTAGCTTTGTCGCGAGGCTTGCCAATACAGCGAGTATTGGCTGCGCCTCGCTTCGCGCTATCGACGATTCTGGCTCGCAACGCACGCGCGTTTCATTATGTTAGGCGCTCTTAGCGTCGGGATTTTGTACCGGTCGATCCCGCTTTCGATCGTGCTGGTGTTGCTCCCCGGCGCGACCTACTGGTCGTGGCTGGGCTAAGTCTGAGGCGGGGCCGCCGCAGAAGTCCCCTGCCCGCCGGTGCGCTCCGAGTCAAATGAGCACGCGCAGCGTGTAGCTTGACCTAGATCAAAGCGGGCCGGTGCCTCCCCCCTTAACTTTCTCCCTGAACAACCAGCGCGAGAGGGAGATTGATGGCATCGCAGAAATACAAGCAATGGTCGGTGGTGACGGCGAGCACGACTGCGTTCACGGTTTGTTTCATGGTGTGGATGATGTTTGCCGTCATCGGCATTCCCATCAAGCAAACCCTGGGCCTCAACGAAACGCAGTTCGGGATTCTGGTGGCGATGCCGGTACTCACCGGCTCGCTGATCCGTCTGCCGCTGGGCATGTGGACTGACCGCTACGGCGGTCGCATCGTGTTTTTCATACTGATGCTGTCCACCGTGTTCCCGATCTGGCTGATCTCCCGGGCGACCGAATTCTGGCATTTCCTCGTGACCGGCCTGTTCGTGGGCGTGGCAGGCGGCTCCTTCACGGTCGGCATCGCCTACTGCGCGCGCTGGTTCCCGCGGAACCGTCAAGGGTTCGCCATGGGCATCTTTGGCGTCGGTAATACCGGGGCGGCGGTAACCAAGCTCGTTGCGCCGACCATCGTGGTGGCCTACGGCTGGGCGATGGTGCCGCAGGTGTATGCCGTGCTCATGACGGTGACGGCGGTGCTGTTCTGGTTCTTCAGCTATACCGATGAGCAGCACACCGCAGCTGCTTCCCAGGTTACGGTC
>CAZCGD010000088.1:0-5304 GCA_964498105.1 uncultured Streptomycetaceae bacterium | reverse complement strand
TCCATGCGCTCGCCGCTGGAGAGCGCCTGGCCGAGCACGATCTTGAGCGGGGACTCGCGCTCGCAATCGCGGGCGTCGCCGACCTTCACGGTTACCGCGCTCCCGGCGACCCGTATCACCGCCGCGTCGTACTCGGCGCCGCCGCCGTTGAACAGCGTCACGGCATCGCCCGCCTTAAGCCGCAGTACCCGCGTAGCATGGTGCGCCTGCTGCTGCGGCAGCGCGCACGCCCGGCCCGGCACGAGTTCGCCGGGGAAATACAGTCGCGTCACTATTGCCTCCCGACATCGTTCTGCAGGGTTTCAGTCAACCTGAATGACGGTTCCGGGTCAATAAATACCTCATTACAGCCTGTCGGCTCGGTGTTAACCAAGAGCGACTACCCATGCGTTTACAGCGACGTTCATGACCCCAAGTCCGACAGGCTGTAGAATCGCGCCTTTATGGAAGAACGCGAGTGAAAATCGTGATACTGGGAGCCGGCCAGGTCGGCTCCACGATGGCCGAGAGCCTGGTCTCGGAAGCGAACGACATCACCGTGGTCGACGTCGAGCCGACGCGGCTGAAGCGGCTGCAGGACCGGCTGGACCTGCGCACCGTGACCGGCAACGCCGCGCATCCCGCCGTGCTCGAGCAGGCGGGCGCGCGCGACGCCGACCTGCTGCTGGCGGTGACGCAAAGCGACGAGACCAACATGGTGGCGTGCAAGCTCGCCGCCTCCCTGTTCAACATACCGACCAAGATCGCGCGCATCCGCTCCACCGATTACCTTTCCCACCCCGAAATTTTCTCGCCCGAGAATTTCGCGGTGGACTATTCGATCTGCCCGGAGCAGATCCTGTGCGACTCCATCGTCAAGCTGCTCGAGTTCCCCGAAGCGCTGCAGGTGCTCGAGTTCGCCGACGGCAGGGTGAGCCTGGTCGCGGTGCGGGCGTTCGACGGCGGTCCGCTGGTCGGTCACGAGATCCAGTTCCTGCGCAGCCATATGCCGAGGGTCGAAGCGCGGGTGGCGGCGATTTTCCGCCAGGACAGCCCGATCGCGCCCGAAGGCAGCACCGTGGTGAAGGCCGGAGACGAAGTGTTCTTCGTCGCCGCCACCGAGAACATCCGCAACGTCCTGCAGGAACTGCGGCGCATGGACCAGCCGGTGAAGCGCGTGATGATCGGCGGCGGCGGCAATATCGGCCGGCGCCTGGCGCAGGCGATCGAAGACAAGTACCAGGTGAAGATCATCGAGTTCAACAAGGCCGGCGCCGAGCGGCTTGCGGGCGATCTCGACCGCTCGCTGGTGCTCACCGGTGACGTCACGGACGAGGAGCTGCTGCAAACCGAGAACGTCGCGGACATGGACGTTTACTGCGCCGTCACCAATGACGACGAGACCAACATCATGAGCTCGCTGCTCGCCAAGCGCCTCGGCGCGCGCAAGGTAATCGCGTTGATCAACCGCGGCTCGTACGTCAACCTGGTGCAGGCGGGGCAGATCGACATCGCGATCTCACCGGCGCAGGCGACGATCGGCACCCTCCTCGCGCATGTGCGGCGCGGTGACTGCGCCGTGGTGCATTCCCTGCGCCGCGGCGCGGCGGAGGCGCTGGAGCTGATCGCGCACGGCGACGCGAAGTCATCGAAAGTGGTCGGCCGCCGCGTCGAGCAGCTCGATTTGCCCAAGGGGGTCACCATCGGCGCCATCGTCCGCCGCCGCGGCAACGACCACGCAGTCATCGTCGCGCACCACGACACGATGATCGAGGCCAACGATCACGTCATCGTGTTCGTGATCAACAAGCGCATGGTGCCCAGCGTCGAGAAACTGTTCCAGGTTGACGTGGGCTTTCTGTGATCCTGGCAGCTTGTCGGGCTTTCGCCCCGACAAGCTGTTAAATGGAACGACCGTTCATGACACCACGTCCGACAGGCTGCTAGCATGAGCGCGTTGCTCACGGTCGCGCCGCAGCTCGGGATCATCGCGATGGTGATGAGCCTGTCGCACCTGCTGCCCCTCGGCGTCTCCCTCGCTTATGGCGACGGCACCGCCAATGCGTTCGCGTTCTCGATGGCGTTCAACTGCGCGGCGGGCTACACGGTCTGGCTGTTGACGCGCCGCTACCGGCGCGATCTCGGCCCGCGGGACGGCATCCTGCTGGTGACCCTGGCGTGGACCGGCGGCGCCGCCTTCGCCACGCTGCCGCTGCTGCTGGCGATGCCGGGCCTCTCCTTCACCGACGCCTACTTCGAGACCATGTCGGGCCTTACCACCACCGGGTCGACGGTGCTGTCGAACCTGGACGCGCTCGCGCCCGCCCTCAACATCTGGCGCGGGCTGCTGGTGTGGCTCGGCGGCATGGGACTGATCGTGCTGGCGGTGGCGATACTGCCGCTGCTCGGGATCGGCGGGCGCCAGATCTTCAGGGCCGAAACACCGGGGCCCATGAAGGACGCGAAGCTCACGCCACGCATCACCGAGACCGCCAAGGGACTGTGGGTGGTCTACGCGCTGATCTCGCTTGCCTGCGTCGCGGCGTACCGGCTAGCCGGCATGACGTGGTTCGACGCGTTCATGCACATGTTTTCCACCATGGGACTCGGCGGCTTCTCCAGCCACGACGCGAGCTTCGGCTACTGGGACTCGCCGCTGATCGAGGCTGTCGCCATTTTCTTCATGCTGGCGGCCGGCATCAACTTCGGCACCCACTTTCTCGCCTTGCGGGGGCGCAGCACCCTGCCGTACCACCGCGACCCGGAGGCCGGCCTGTTCGTGCTGATCACGCTGGCGAGCTGCGCGGGCGTGGCGCTATACCTGCTCGCCATGAACGTTTACGCGGATTTCTGGACCGCGCTGCGCTTTGCCTCGTTCAACGTGGTGTCAATCGCCACCACCACCGGCTTCGCCAATACCGACTACAACCTATGGCCGGCGTTCGCGCCCATGTGGATGCTGTTCCTGTGCTGCTTCGTCTCCTGCTCCGGCTCGACCGGCGGCGGGATCAAGCTGATCCGCGCCCAGCTCCTCTACCACCAGCTCCACCGCGAGTTCGTGATACTGCTCCATCCCGACGCGGTTACCCCCCTGAAGCTCGGCGGGCAGGTGATCGAGAACAAGATCGTGTTCGCGGTGCTCGCGTTCCTGTTCATCTACTTCTGCTGCGTCGTGACGATGACGCTCCTGCTCCTCGCCAGCGGCCTCGATGCCGTCACTGCGTTCAGCGCGGTGATCGCCAGCATCAACAACACCGGGCCGGGGCTCAACCAGGTGGGACCCGCCACGACCTACAAAGTGCTGTCCGACTTCCAGACCTGGGTGTGCACCTTCGCCATGCTGATCGGGAGGCTGGAGCTGTTCACCGTGCTGGTGATCTTCACGCCGGTCTTCTGGCGCAAATAAGGATGTAGCTTGCGCTCGATTGTGAAGGGCGGGCCGCCTCTTTACAATTACAGTTAAACTGGACGTGTGGCGCCGGTTTGAACGGCAAGGTGCGAATCATAGCGGGACGTGCAAAACGCGGGACATGCAAAACGTCAATCTCACGCATCATTTCCTGATTGCCATGCCCGCCATGGCGGATCCGCACTTTTCGCGCACGCTCACCTATATCTGCGAGCACAACGATCAGGGCGCGCTCGGCATCGTGGTGAACCGCCCGCTCGAGATGACGCTCCAGGCGCTGCTCGAACAGGTGAGCATCCCGCCCGCCGGCGGGAAGTTCAAGTCAGTGCCGATCCATTTCGGCGGCCCGGTCCAGGTGGACCGCGGCTTCGTGCTGCACACGCCTCTCGGCCAGTGGCAGTCCACCCTCGCGGTGAGCACCGAGATCGGGCTCACCACTTCCAAGGACATCCTGCAGGCGGTGGCGCGCGGCGAGGGGCCGGGCAAGCTCTTCGTGACCCTCGGCTACGCCGGCTGGGCGCCCGGTCAACTCGAGCACGAACTCGCGCTGAACGCCTGGCTCACGGTGCAAGCCAGCCCCGACGTGATCTTCGACCTGCCGGCCGAGAAACGGCTGTCCGCGGCGATGAGCCTGCTCGGCATCGATTTCGCCAGCCTCTCCGAGCAGGCGGGACACGCTTGACTCAGTTCCAAGTTCAAGGTTCAAGGTTCAAGGTTCAAGGTTGGACGATTTACTTGGAACTTGGAACTTGGAACTTGGAACTTTGAACCTGGAACCCGGAACCCGGAACAGCGCGAGGACGGGAACGGTCCTCGCGTTCGACTTCGGCACCAAGCGCATCGGCGTCGCGGTGGGTGACTTTGAAACCCGGCTCGCCCATCCGCTTACCACCATCGCGGTTGCGGAAACCCGCGCGCGTTTTGCCGCGATCGAGCGGTTGATCGCGGAGTGGCAACCGGCGCTGCTGGTGGTCGGGTGCCCCTCGCACGCGGACGGGACCGAGCACCCGGTCGGCAAGCTCGCCCGCCGCTTTGCGCAGCGCCTCCAGGGCCGCTTCGGCGTGCGCGCCGAACTGGTCGACGAGCGGCTCACCTCGCACGAAGCCGCGGGACTGCTGCGCGACTCCGGCGCACGCGGCGCGCGGTTGAAGTCCGGCCTCGATGCGGTCGCTGCCCAGCGCATACTCGAGAGCTACTTCGAGCACATCCGGGAGAGCGGGAGATCGTGAGATCGGGAGATCGAAAGTCGCACCGCTGTTCGCCCTCCCGCGCTCCCGATCTCACGGCTTCTGTGATATCCTAGCGCGCCAATTTGACAGGGAAACATGCCCGGCAACCCGTTACCTGACGCCGAGCAGCTGCTGCAAGCGCTGATCGAGCAGATGCGGCCCGCAACCGGGCCGGAAACAGGTTTAGTTGGCATCCACACCGGCGGCGTCTGGGTCGCCGAACGGCTGCACCAGGCCCTCAAGCTCCAGACGCCGCTCGCCACCCTCGACGTTTCCTTCTACCGCGACGATTACCAGGCCCGCGGCCTGCACCGCGACGTCAAGCGCTCCGAAATCCCCTTCGAGATCGAAGGCCGCGATCTGATCCTGGTCGACGACGTGCTCTACACCGGCCGCACCATCCGCGCGGCGCTGAATGAGATTTTCGACTACGGCCGGCCGACGAGCGTGAAGCTCGCCACGCTGGTGGACCGCGGCGGCCGCCAACTGCCGATCGCCGCGCAGTTCATCGGCGCCACGCTCGCTCCCGGGCCCGGCCAGAACATCGGACTCAAGCGCGATGCCAGCGGCAGGTTGAGTTTCGAGCTGCGCGAGGGGAAGCGCTGATGTGGCTTAACCCCTCCAACCCGCAGCTCGACAAGAAGGGCCAGCTGCACCACCTGCTCACGCTGGAGGGGCTGCCGGCCG
>CAZCGD010000087.1:0-1530 GCA_964498105.1 uncultured Streptomycetaceae bacterium | reverse complement strand
GACGGTTCGGGCCGTCGTCGCCGCGGCAAGGGCGGGCGCCTGCCCCGGCCCAAGCGCTAACAGCCTGTTGAAGAATTCGACGGGCTGTGCCATCGCATGGATGCGATGACAAAATAGCCCCGACTAGTCGGGGTTATTTTGCGAGCCGTGCGGAGCTTTGCTCCGCACTTGGCGAGGTTGAAAAATGCCACGACGGTGCTCTGTAGAAAACCCGCATTCGTCTGAGAATCATGACGTTAAGGGTGAGGATCCTCAGGAAGATTTCGCGGCATTGGGTCCAGTACTTGCGCGCTCGGAGGGCTGAGCCGAGCAGGCGTTTGAGCATACTGTGAACGGTTTCCACCTGCCATCGTTGCGTATAGCGGGTCAGGTGCAACCGGGCTTTCATTTGTCGTCGCCAATAGCCGCTGGGCGGCTTCTCGGTCGGGCGACCAATCAAGGGGGGGATCAACGTTCGCACCCCGTGCGTCTCGCGGGCGAAGCAATGACGGTGCTCGCCGTCGTAGCCTGCGTCGGCGGCCAAGGTGTCGATCTTCACGCGAGCCTGCGCTTCGGTGAGCGCGCGTTGAAAGTGCTTGCCGTCGGAGCCAGGACCGCGTGCAGGCACGACGGCCAGCACCAGATGCGTTTTGGTGTCGCAGAGCACGCCGGCCTTGGGAAAGCGACGAAAGGCGGCTTTTTGCCCGGATTTCGCAGTCGCCGCGCAGCGCTTCATGTAATACTGGCTGACGTGCCGCGACTCCAGCCCCGTGCCATCCAAGGCCGCCAACGAAACGCGACTCGGCAGTCGCTTCTGCTCTTGCGCAAAGCGGATCGTCTTGTCCAAAAACCGCTGCGCGTGACGATTCACAAGCAGCCTCGCGGACGCCTTCTGAAACGTGGTGAAATGTGGCACACGCGCCAGCCCGATCACCGCCGCCAGTTCGCCCGCGTCTTTCAGCAGAGCCGCCAGCTTGCGATAATCGAGTTGCAGGAACTCCTTGAGCACCAGGCAGGCGAACAATTGCGACTGCGTGTACGTTTGGGGGCTAAAGCGGTGCGAGTAGTCCGGCAGGACGAGCTGACCAATCAAATACGCCAACTGCAATACTCGCTTGGGAGACTTGCTGGTCTTCATCTCCCTAGTGCTACGAACCCGTTGCAGCTAGCGGATTAAGCTACCGCCTAGGATTTCTACCGAGCACCATCGTGGCATTTTTCAACCTCGCCCAGTGCGGAGCAAAGCTCCGCACGAAAGCGCAAAATAACCCCGGCGCGCCGGGACTATTTTGTCATCGCGTCCATGCGATGGCGCAGCCCGTCGAATTCTTCAACGGGCTGCTAAGCAGACCCATCCGCGATCCTCATGCAGCCGCGGAGGCCGCGCCGTCTACGTCAAATGATCGCGGCGGATCGCTTTGACGAACTCGACGATCGGCTTGGGCTGATCGTTTTGGTCGAACAGGCCGCCGTGTGCCAGGGCGTGCGGCCGGCTGTCGAGCAGTTGGTTCCAGATGATCCCCTGCACGGGTTGTTTGGCCAACAGGACTC
>CAZCGD010000086.1:0-6616 GCA_964498105.1 uncultured Streptomycetaceae bacterium | reverse complement strand
CGTTCAGTGCCGCGATTTCCGTTGTCGTCGATCCATTCAAACGCCATCTCCCCGCTGGCTTCGGCGACGGTGTAGAACTGGAGGTAGGGATTGGCGGCGACGCCCGAGCCCATTTCGGCACGGAATACCTCCACCCCGTTGTAGCGGCAAACGAGCTGGTTGATCACGTTCTTGGGAATCGCCCGCCCGCTGATGTCGAAGCGGAAGCCGGTCTCCATCGGGTGCTGGATCGCAATGCGCACCTCGATTACTTCGCCGCGCTTCGCGGAGGCCGGTAATTGAATGCGGGCAAGCGCCATGGCTCAACCCATGTCCAGACAGGCGGACTCGGTGACTTCCACTTCGGCCGTTCCCGACCAGTACGAACCGTCGGAGAGGTGCGCAACAGCAAGCACTCGCTGCGTGCCGTTCAGCCGCAACCGGGTCGTCACTTCCGCGCGGCCCGCCTTCGGGCCCAGGTGAAATGTCGCCATGAGCGGCCGCGGGTTTCTCTCCGACAACAGCGTGATGCTGCGCACGTGGTCGGCGGCGGTCATCGGGCTCGCCACGCTCACCGTGAGCGGCACGGAGTGGCCGTTGTCGGCGAGCCGCGGGGTGTCCACCGTGACGCGCCCCAGGCGGACCGTCGCGCCGCCCGTCACCTGTTTGAGCAGCGCGGCAAAGGGATCCGCCTGAGCGCGCGCCGCGCGCGACGGCAGCAGCGAGGCCGCGGCCAGGCTGGCCAGCAGGGCGACAAACCGGCGGCGCATGGTTGGTTCCATCAGCGCAAGGTCAGCAGGTAGGCGACGACGTCCTCGACCTGCTGCGCGGTCAATATCGGCTTGCCGCGCAGGGCTGTCGCCACCTGGTTCAATCCGTCCACGCGGTAATAAGACGGCATGATGGTTTGCGGGTTCCACCGCATCGAATCGACGATTCGCAACCGCAACTGTCCCTCGTCCAGCCGGGCCCCCGCGCCCCCCAGCGGCGGGGCGAGGCTGCCCATGGCGCGCGCGCCGGCATCTGGAACTACGTGACACAGCACGCAGTTGCTGTCCCGCCCCAGTACGACTTCACGGCCGCGCGCCGCGTTACCCGCCTGCGGTGCCAGCGGCTCCCGGATCGCATCGCCCTCGACGCGGTACGGCGCCCACGTCCCCGGCGTCGTGGCGGCGCACCCTGCCACCACCCCGAGCGCCGCGATCCAGGCCGGCAAACGCACCAGGTCGCTAGCTCCCGGGGACCTACACGAGCGTAAGGCCGTGGTTCTTGATCGGCAGGGTGCGCACCGGCTTGCCGGTCGCCGCGTAGATGGCGTTGAGAACTGCAGGTGCCGTCACGCAGATCGTCGGCTCGCCTACGCCGCCCCAGAAGTCGTAGGTCGGTACGATCACCGTCTCGACCTTGGGCATCTGGGCGAGCTGCGCGGGCCGGTAGGTGTTGAAGTTCAGCTCCACCGCCCGCCCGTTCTGAATCGAGATCTCGTTCTGCAGCGAGTCGAAGCCGTATGCCACCGAGCCCTCGACCTGGGCCGCGATGGTGGCCGGGTTGACCGCGTGGCCGCAGTTCAACGCCAGCACCATGCGGTGCACCTTGACCTCGTTCCTGCTGTTGACCGACACCTCGGCGACCGCCGCCGAGTAGCTGCCGTAACCCATGAACTGCGCGATGCCGCGATGAACGCCGGCCGGCAGCGGCTTGCCCCAGTTGCCCTTCTCCGCCGCCGCGTCGAGGACGGCGAGATGCTTGGGATGATTCTGCATCAGGGCACGCCGGAACTGGAGCGGGTCCTTGCCGGCGGCCCGCGCCACTTCGTCCATGAAGCACTCGAGGTAGACGCCGTTCTGGTTGGTGTTGACGCCCCGCCACGGGCCGACCGGCACGTGCGTATTGCGCATCGCGTACTCGGTCATCAGGTTGGGCACGGTGCAGCCGAACTGCGCATCCCCGGGCGCTTTCCAGAGGCCCTGAAGCTGCCGGACGTCCCTGCCGTCCTTGATGTTGTGCGGCGCCAGCCAGGCGTTGATCGACTGCCCGGACACGCGGAGGTGCAGCCCCACCAGGTTGCCGCTCGCATCGAGGCCGGCGGACAGCTTGCACTGCGAGATCGGGCGGTAAAAATCGTGCGCCTGGTCCTCCTCGCGGGTCCACACCATCTTCACCGGTCGGCCCGGATAGCGCTCGGCGATGGCAACCCCCTGCCGCACGAAATCCTGCGTGCCGCCGCGCCGGCCGAAGCCGCCGCCCTGGTCGAGGTTGTAAGCTTCACACTGCGCGAGCGGCACGCCCGACGCCGACGACAGCGCGGCCAGCGACGCCTCCGCGTTCTGGCTCGGCATCCAGACCTCGGCCTTGTTCGCCGTCAGCCTGACCGTGCAGTTCATCGGCTCCATGCAGGCGTGGGACAGGAACGGCGTGCTGTAGACCGCCTCGACCTGCTTCGCGGCGCCCGCGATCGCTTGCAGCGCGTTGCCGTCGTTGATGTCCGCAAAAACGTTGCTGGTGGACGTCAAGCCTTCACGCAAGTGCGCCGCGATCGTCGCGCTCGACTGCTTGGCGCCGGGGCCTTCGTCCCATACGATCGGCAGCGCGTCGAGCGCCGACTTGGCCCGCCACCACGTATTGGCGACGACGGCGACGGCATTGTCGCCCACCGGGACGACCCCTCCCACGCCGGTCCTGCCCGCGATCTTCGACTCGTCGTAGCTCTTCAACTTGCCGCCGTACACCGGGCTCGCCTTGATCGCGGCGTGCAGCATCTCCGGCAACGTGAGGTCGATCGAATAGATCTTGCTGCCATTCAGCTTGTTCGCGGTATCGAGCCGCTTCACCGGCTTGCCGGCGACTTTCCAGTCTTTCGGATTCTTGAGCTTGATGCTCTTCGGGTCCGGCGCGGTCAGCTTCGCCGCCGCTGCGGCGACCTTGCCGTAGCTGGTCGAGCGCCCGGAAGCCGCGTGCGTGATGATGCCGTTGGCGACGGTCAACTCGCCGACTGGCGTGTTCCACTGGTTGGCCGCCGCCTGCAGCAGCATCATGCGCGCGGCTGCGCCGCCCTGGCGTACGTAGTCGTGCGAACCGCGGATGCCGCGGCTGCCGCCGGTCGCCATGTCGCGCCAGATGCGCTTGCGCGCCAGGTTCTGGCCGGGGGTAATGGGTCCCAGCACCACTTTCCTCCAGTCGCACTCGAGTTCTTCGCAAACCAGCTGGGCGAGCCCGGTGTGCGTGCCCTGGCCCATTTCGGAGCGCGCGATGCGGATCACGCAAGTGTCGTCGGGCCTGACGACGACCCACGCATTGACCTCGGTATTGCCCGCCGCCACGCCCTGCGCCGCGGCAGGTTCGACGCCGAACGGGATACTGAGCCCCAGCGCCAGCCCGCCACCCGCGGCAGCAGACCCGACGACGAACCTGCGGCGCGAATGATTGGTGGTGTTGTTACGGTGTGTCTTTTTCATGATCGGTCTCCTCGCGCTCACGCTTGGGTCGTCTGATCAGCGGCAGCAACAGCGCTGTCCGCCCCGGCCCCAGCGGCCGCCATGTGAATAATGGAGCCACCCCCTTTGCCGGTTCCCGCCGCCAGGTGCACGGCCGCCCGTATGCGCTGATAAGTGCCGCAGCGGCAGATATTGGTCATCGCTTCGTCGATGTCCTTGTCGGTCGGCTGAGGATTCTTCGCCAGCAGCGCCGCGGCGGCCATGATCTGCCCCGACTGGCAATAACCGCACTGCGGC
Organism: uncultured Streptomycetaceae bacterium; assembly: GCA_964498105.1. Lineage (GTDB taxonomy): Bacteria > Pseudomonadota > Gammaproteobacteria > Burkholderiales > SG8-41 > SG8-41. Next base: position 2,906 of record CAZCGD010000086.1, on the reverse strand, counting down.
ACGTCGAGTTCCAGCCAGGCTTTCTGCACCGTGTGCGAGCTGTCGCGCGACAGGCCTTCGATGGTGACGACGCGCTTGCCCGCGGCCGCCGACACCGGCATCGTACAGGAGCGCACCGGCTCGCCATCGAGGTGCACCGTGCAGGCGCCGCATTGCGCGATGCCGCAGCCGAACTTGGTGCCGGTCAGCCCGATGAATTCCCGCAGCGCCCATAGCAGCGGCATCTCGGGTTCGACGTCCACCTCATAGGCGCTTCCGTTTACGTTGAGTCTCATGACTTCCCCTCCCTGGTTTGCGTTGCCGGACTAGTGTCCTGAGGCGGCAAGACTATTCCTGGCGGTTTGCAGGGTCAAGCTTGCTGTCGGTGGTCGTGGAAAGTCCGCCATTTGAACGGGTTGCGATCAGCGCGGCCGCGCTCATACCACCGTGATCGCCGCCGACTCGGTCACGGAGAAGCCGTTGTCGCCGGTCCACCGGAACTCGAGTGTGCCGCTCTCGGTCGCGACCGTGGTGAACGTGAACAGCGGGTTTGCGGCAATCGCGGGATGAAACTCGGCGCGCATGATTTCCACGCCGTTGTAGGTGCACACGAACAGGCGAATGATGTCGCGCGGGATCAGCGCGCCCAGTTGCGTGCGCCTGAAGCCAGTCTCCATCGCGTGCCTGACCAGCGCCTTGATCTCGATGATCTCGCCGCGCTTCACGGTCGCGGGAACGTTGACAACTGCGCTCGCGCTAGCCATCTAAATCAGCCCTTCCTCGAGGCAGGCTGACAGCGTGACCACCACGCTCGCAGCTCCGGACCAGAACGAGCCGTCGGAGAACTCGGCGATCGCGGTCACCGTCTGGGTATCGGCGATCCGCACGCGGGTGGCGATGCTGGCGCGGCCGGCGCGCGGGCCGAGAGCAACGCTGACCACGTTCGGCAGGAGATTCTTCTCGGTGAAGACGTGGATCGCCTTCACGTGGTCGGCCTGAGTCATCGGGCTCTCGACCGTGACCGACAGGGACACCGAATTGGAGTTATCGATGAGCGGCGGCAGGTCGAGCTTGACCCGGCCGCGGCGCACCGGCGCCTGGCCGGTCACTTTGCGGATCGCTTCCCGCATCTCGTCGGGAGTCGCATGCGCCCCCCCGGCGGCGGACCCGAGCCCGATGCCGCCGGCGAGACCGCCGGCGGCGATGAGGAACAGTCGGCGCGAAGTCACCTACCCTGTCACCTACACCAGCTGGATGCCGTGGTTCTTCAGCGGCACCGAGCGGATGCGCCTGCCCGTCGCCCGGAAAAACGCATTAAGCACCGCCGGCGCGGCGACGCAGATCGTCGGCTCGCCGATGCCGCCCCAGGTGGCGCCCCCGGTCGGCATGATGATCGACTCCACTTTCGGCATCTGCGCGATGCGCATCGAATCGTAGGTGTTGAAGTTCTCCTGCTCGATGCGGCCGTCCTTGACGGTGCACTCCTGCATGAACAGCGCCGACAGGCCGTAGACGAACGATCCCGCGACCTGGCGTTCGATCTGGGCCGGGTTCACCGCGTAGCCGCAATCGGTGGCGCCAACGATCCGATGGATCTTGACCCTGTTGCCGCCTTCGACCGAGATCTCGGCGGCGGCGGCAACGTAGCTGTCGAATGACTTCATGTGCGCCAGCCCGCGAAATCTGCCCCTGGGCGCCGGTTTGCCCCAGCCGATCCGCTCGGCCGCGGCGTTCAGCACGCCCAGGTTTCTCGGGTGCCTGGCCATCAGCTTGCGCCGGAACTCGAGCGCATCCTGCCCCGCCGCCTCGGCAAGCTCGTCCATGAAGCATTCCATGAACACGCAGTTCTGGTTGATATTGACGCCGCGCCAGAACCCCGGCGGGACGTGGGTATTGCGCATGGCATGGTCGATCATCAGGTTCGGGACGCTGTAACCGAACGCGTGCTCGCCGCCCGTGGCGAGGCCCTGGAAAACGAGCGGGTCGGTCCCTTTCGCCTTTTCCACGATCGCCGGGCGCACGGCCGCGAGGATCGACTGGCCCGACAGCCGCACGTGCAGCCCGGCCAGGTTGTTGTCCGCGTCGAGGCTGCCGGTAAGTTTGCATTGCATGACCGGGTGAAAGCGGCCCTGCCGCATGTCTTCCTCGCGCGACCACAGCAGCTTGACCGGCGTGCCCGGCATCTCCTTCGCGATCCGCACGGCCTGGGTGACGTAGTCCTGGAAGGCGCCGCGCCGGCCGAAGCCGCCGCCGAGGTCGATCTTGTAGACCTCGCACTTGTCGGCCGGCAGGCCGGATGCCGTCAGCAACGCCGCGAACGAGGATTCACCGTCCTGCGTTGGTACCCATACCTCGCACTTATCGGGCGTGTAGCGCGCGGTCGCGTTCATCGGCTCCATGCAGACGTGGTTCTGGTACGGATAGGCATAGACCGCCTCGATCTTCTTCGCGGCGCCGGCAAGGGCGGCTTTCGCGTCTCCGTTCTGATTGCCGACGAAGGCCTGCTCGGCGTCGAGACCGGCTTTCAATATCTCCGCTATCGAAGCGCTCGAAACCTTGGCGTTCGGGCCCTCGTCCCACACGACCGGCAGTTGCTCGAGCGCGGTTTTGGCCTGCCACCAGGTGTCCGCGACCACCGCCACCGCGCTGTCGCCGACCTGCACTACCTTCTTCACGCCCCGCATGGCGGCGACCCGGCCGGCGTCGAAGCTCTTGATCTTGCCGCCGAAGACCGGGCACTCCATGATCGCGGCATTGAGCATCCCCGGCAGCTTCAAGTCGAACCCGTAGACCTGCTTGCCGGTGACCTTGTCGAGAGTATCGAGCCGCTTCACCGGCTTGCCGGCGATTTTCCAGTCCTTCGGGTCCTTCAACTTCACGTCCTTGGGCGGATCGAGCCGGGCGGCGGCTTCCGCCACCTTGCCGTA